>JBOGGK010000269.1:0-26953 GCA_050744045.1 Acidimicrobiales bacterium
GTAGTAGCTCGCCCCCTCCACCAGGGCGAGCGCGGCCAGCAGCACCGATAGGTGGGCCTTTACCTGACGGCTCACGCGCTGCATCGGCGAATGGGGACGTATCCCGCCGTTCAGGTAATGAGCGACCAGGCAAAGTAACAACGTGACGACGACGGCGGAGAAAACCCACCCGACCACCCAGTTGAGGAACGGCAGCGAGAAGACGTAAAAACCGTCGTTCAGATGGTTGAGGGGGTCGGTGCCGTCCCAGGGTGCTGACGCGCTGGAGAACGGCTTTGAATTGGAAAAGAGCAGCCAGTTGTCCCATTGGCTGTGGGCGCTGTAGCCGCCGATGAGGGCGAATGCGGCGGCCAGCGCCAAGCGCACCCACTTCATGTGGGCGCCAGCCAGTTTCTGCCACCTGGTGACGAGGTCGTCAGTGGGGACGGGGCCGGTCGGCCCCGGCGCCAAGCGGTCGGCCAGCACGAGGTTGCTCCACACCAGGGCGAAGAGCACCGCCGTGAACGTGGCCCCCAAGCCGATCTCGACGGTCACCCTCTTGGCCCATACCGAACTGAGCCCGGCCGAGCTGAACCACAGGAAATCTGTGTAGGACGCCGCTATGTGCTGGGCCGAGGCGATGAGCACGAGCACCACGACCGCCGCCACCACCAAGGCCCAGCGAGCACGGTGGCTGGCCAGCGAAATCCCCCGGCGGCGTATATCAGACGGTGCTCGCATTCGCACCCCGGAGCCTACCGGTCACGGTGTTGGCTGTACCGGCAGGCGGCGGGCCCAAGACGCCCCTGGGCGTCCTGGGCGGGCCGGGCCCACCTATTGGGCAGGCTCAGGGGGCCGAATTGGCGCCGGCTGCGCCTGCTGTCACCGACCCGCCTTCTTCGCCAGCCGGGGCGAGCAGGCAGCGGCAACCGGGGTGCGCCGGGGGGTGGACCTGACCGGTCGGCCAGGCCTGGCCCTTCCGCTGGTGGCCGGCCAAGGCGTTGTCCTCGCAGTCGGGGCACGGGCCCTCTTGGGGGGCGACGACCCAGCGAAGGAAGGCGGCCTCGGGGAGGGCGGTGTAGGCGCCGCGGGCGAACGCCGCTGCCACCTGGTCGCCGGCAGCTGCTTCGATCCGCTGGGTCTTCCACTCTCGGTAGGCGGAGCCCAACGCCTCGGCCAGGTCGGCCGGATCTTCGCCCGAGGAGCGGAAGGCGGCTTCCAGTCGTTCGCGCAGGGGGTCGGCGATGGCCCTCCCGAGCTCTTCGGCCAGGTCGTCCACCACCTCGCCCTGCACCTGCACCGAGCCGGACGCCGAGCCGTAGAGGTTCTCCACCAGCTGGCTCCCGGCGCTGGCGGCCTCTTCGAGTGAGGGCCGCCCGGCGTCGACGAAGCGGTCCGGTTGCTCTTCAGCGCTCGGGAGCACGTCGGCGCTCATGACCGTGCCCTTCGCACTGCGGAGCCGGTCGAGGAGCGAGTTCTGCTCATCTTGGAGGGCGCGCTTCAACTTTCGGGCCAGCGAGCTCTCCAACCGCGCGGTGACACCGTCCCTGCGCCCCAGGAGGTCATTCTCGAGCTCCAGAGGCTCCCTGCTCTCGGGCCCTTCGCCCTCCTCGCGCAGGGTCCTGCGGGCCGAAGTGGTGGCCTCGGCCCGGCCCGCCCGGATGCGGGCGAACAGCCCCTGGACATCGCGCTGGCCCTCCCCCGGGCGCGGAGGCTCCGCCTCGCCCGGGGCCCCGTCCTCGTCCTCGCCGGTTGCCGTAATGGTTCCTCCCGGGGCTGACGGTATGTCGCCTTGGCGCAGGACGCGGACGCTTTCGACAGCATCCGGGCGGGCCACCAACGCGGTGGCGGGCGAGCCGGCGGCGCCCCACCCGCCCGGTCCGGGCGGCTCGGGTGGCTTGGCCACCTTTTGCGCGCTGGCTTCCCTGCCGGCTCCCGGCGCCGCTTGGCTCTGGGCCACCCTGCTGACCTGGGCGGCCTTGGGGGCGAGGACGACGGGGGGCTCCGGGGCGCCGTCCTCCCCGCCGGCAGGTTTGGGGGCGCCCCCGCCGCCGGCGGCAGGCGGCCCGCCGCCGCTCTCAGCGCTCAGGTCCACCAGGTCCTCACTTCCCCCACCATGCTCGCGGCCGACCGCGTCGGCGGCGGCGTGGGCCTCGGCGTCGGAGCGTTGGAGCTCGTCGCTGACTTCGTCGAGGGTGCGCCGCACAACGAGGTAGGCCTCGAGGAGCCGCTCCCGGCCCGCTCGCAGTTGCTCTATCTGGACGCTGGCCAGCTTCCGGCGCCGCGCCAGGTCGGCCAGGATCTGCTCCCGCCGGGACTGCGCTTCCTGGACGGCCTCTTCGGACTTTCGCGCCACCTCGTCCTCGGCCTCGGCGGCGAGCGCCGCCGCCTTGGCCTCAGCCGCCTCCACCACCTGTTGGGCGTTCGCCTGCGCCTTGGCGGTGATCTCGGCGGCGGCACTGCGAGCGGCGCTCAGGATGGCAGCGGTTTCTTCGCCGACGGCGGCCATGAGGGTCGCTTCGTCGATGTCGGGGTGCGACGCCCGTTGCTCGGCCTCCCGCCTCGCCGCCTCGGCCTCGTCGCAACGCTCTCGCAACGCTCGCACTTGGGCTGCCACTTGGGCTAGGAACCGTGTAACTTCTTCGGGGTCGTAACCTCGCCAGCCCTGGGCGAAACGCCGGCCGGCAATGAGGTCGGCCGACATGTCCGGCACATCGGCATGGCGAGGATGGAGACGGTCAGTCGGCATCGGCTAAGAGCCTAGGCGGATGTCTGCCACGTTACCCTCATAGTCGCGGTGCAAGATGCCGAGTACCTGGCGGAGCGTCGACACGGGCACGACTCGAAGGTGCGGGCCGGCCGCCACCTCGGCGTCTTGGTACTCGGCCGCCGGCACGAAGAACACCTGAGCGCCCGCCCTTTTTACCGCCACCGTCTTTTCCCGCACCCCGCCCACCTCGCCGACGGCCCCGTCGGGAGAGATGGTCCCTGTCGCCGCCACGACGTGGCCGCCCGTCAGGCTCCCGTTCGACAGGGTGTCCAAAATGGCGAGAGTGAAGGCGAGCCCGGCCGACGGCCCGCCGATGTCGCCCGCTTGCACCGAGACTTCGAAAGGCAGCTCCGGCTGGACCCGGGTGCCCACCTGGATACCGAGATAGGACCGGGACGGGAACCCCTGGGCCACCCGGTCGGGGGGGGTCTTGGCAAGGCGCACCTCGACCTGCCGGAGCTTGCCGCCTCCAGCCGGGCGGTCCGCCAGCGTGACGACCTCACCGGCGCGGACCGGGGCGACCCGGTCGGAAAACTGCGCCGCGTCCTTTACCTTTTCCCCGTTGACCGCAGTGATCAGGTCGTTGCAATGGATACCGGCATCCCAGGCCGGGGCCCCCTCGACCACCCCGGTGACCTCGGCCCCCATGGGCACCTCTGAGACGTGGTAACGCAGGTGCCGGAGGGCGGCCAAGGCCGCGTCCTGGTCGGCCGAGACCATCTGCTGGGTGTCCTGGCAGGCGAGCTCTGACGATGGGGTGACCCCCGTATAGGCAGCCACGGGGACGAACTGGCGGTGCTCGCCGAGCACGCCGAGCTCGTACTCGGCCCACTCCAGGGGCCCTGGTGTGCTCACTTCGACGTCGACCATCAGCAGCTTGCCCTTCACCCGGTGAACTTTGGCCGGGGGGACCACCAGGTGCACGCACGGCTGCCCAGTGGGCAAGGCGAGCTCGCCGCCTGAGGCCTTGCAGCCCGTACTGGTCGTGATGACCGGTGCCGTGCCCGGGGAGAACAAGAAGTAGCCCTTCGCGAAATGGGCGGCGACCGCGGTCAGGATGCCCACCAGCACCGCCGCCGATACGGCGACGCTCACCAGCACCGCCGTCATCCGGCGCCGGCCGCCGTTTTTGGCCGGCGGCGCCGGTACGCTCGACCCGGTGTCGCTCATACGCTTCGCGGGTGCCAGCTCTTACCGCCCCCAGGTCGCCACCCGGTGGGTGACCGCCAGGAGCTGGGGCGGGGAGGAAGAGCCGTGGCGAGTGCGTTGAGCGAGGACGGCCGCCGAGGGGGCCAAGAGGCGCTCACGGGCGGGCGCCTGCGGGTGCGGGTTGCCCCCGGGCTCAGAGCTAGGTCAGCTTTTGTCCTCGTCCTGCTTAGCGTAGTTTTGGGGGCGCTGGTGGCCACCGCACTGGCCGCCGGCATCGGCTTTGCCGTGCAGGCCCTGTTGCACGCGGTGCGCTCTGGCCCGGGCCCTTGAGCGTCCCGGGAGCCGAGCGCCTCCGGGTGGCCGCCATGGCGGGCCATACTGCCGACCGAGGAGCCGCCCGACGTGCCCTCCAGGACCGCTCCGGGCAGGTGCGGGCGACCGCGCTCGGGGCTTTGGGGCGGATGGGCGCCCTGCTTCCCGAGGATCTCCTGGGGGCGATGTCCGACCCTGACCCTGGCGTGCGCCGGCGGTCTTGCGAGCTGGCCGGCCAGTACCGGTTCGCCGTCGCGGTGGACGGCCTCCTCAGGTGCCTGTCCGACAGGTCCGCCGTCGTGGTCGAAGCGGCCTGCTGGTCCCTGGGCGAGGTCGGCCAGGCCAGCCCGGGGGAGGCGGTGGGCGCGCTGGCGGCGCTGGCCGCCGCCCATACTGAACCGCTCTGCCGGGAGGCGGCGGTCGCAGCCCTGGGGGCGCTCGGCGCCCCCGAGGGCCTGCCGGCCGTGCTGGCGGCGTTGCAGGACAAGCCCGCCGTCCGTCGTCGCGCCGTGGTGGCGTTGGCTGCATTCGAGGGCGAGCAAGTGGTCTCCGCACTGGCCGGGGCGGCCCGGGACCGGGACTGGCAAGTCCGCCAGGCCGCCGAAGACCTGCTCGGTAGCCGGCCCCGGCAGTGAGGCGGCAACCAGGCGCTCGTCACGGGCGCCGGTCATGGCCGGCCCTCGCACCGCCAGCGCCTCAGGTCATGAGCAGGTCATGGACGGCGTCGAAGTTCTCGATGCACTTACCAGCCCCCATGACCACGCACTCGAGGGGCGCGTCCACGAGGTGGACGGGTAGCCCGGTCTCCTCGGACAGGCGCCGGTCGAGGCCCTTTAGCATGCTCCCCCCGCCGACCAGGTGCAGGCCTTGGCTGAGGAGGTCCTGAGAGAGCTCGGGCGGGGCCGCCCCGAGGCAGCGCAGGACGGCGTCGACTACTGGCCCGACCTGTTCTTCTATCGCTTCGCGCACCTCTTCGGGCGCCAAGATCACCGTCTTGGGCAGGCCGCTCATCAGGTCACGCCCGCGTACCTCGGCTTTCACGCCGTCGTCCATCGGCCAAGCTGAGCCGATGGCGACCTTGATCTCCTCGGCGGTGCGTTCGCCGATGGCTATGCCGTACTCGCGTCGGACGTAGGCCTGGATCGTAGCGTCGATATCGAAGCTACCCACCCTGATGGCTTCGAGGGCCACCACCCCGCCGAGAGAGATCACCGCCGTCTCGGTCGTGCCTCCCCCGATGTCGCAGACCATGTTGCCTAGGGGCTGGTGGATGGGCAGCCCAGCGCCGATGGCCGCCGCCGTGGGTTGCTCGATCAAGCTGACCGTGTTGGCCCCTGCCGCCCGAGCGGCTTCTTCGACGGCGCGCCGCTCCACCGCCGTAATGGCCGACGGCACGCATATGAGCACCCGCGGCCGGCCGAAGCGGGAGATCCCGGCCCGTTTCAGCAACAGCTCGATCATCCGCTGAGTGATGTCGAAATCGGTGATGGCGCCCTTGCGCAAGGGCCTCACCGCCACGATGTAGCCAGGCGTGCGCCCGATCATCTGCCACGCCTCGCGGCCCATGTTGAGCACTGTGTTGGTCCGGCTGTCGAGCGCGATCACGGTCGGCTCGTTGAGCACGATGCCGCGCCCCTTGGCGTACACGAGCGTGTTGGCGGTACCAAGGTCTATTGCGAGGTCCCTAGACAGCTTCGGTCTCCCCTCTGGCAGCCCGCACGGGGCGTTGTGGTCCGAACTTGCCGGTGCCGGCTCTGGGGTGGGCGGCCGTCGAGCGCATGCGCAGGTGCTGGGTGGGGGCCACAGCCTGCAGCGAACGGGAAAACTCGGCCATGCCGTCCTCCATCGACTTGGGACGGCGGGAGACGACCACGATGACGGTGATGATCACCGTCGCTGCAACCGCCGCGCCCACCACCCAGACCAGCGTCGTCCATTGCACGGAAGTGTGACCTGCGGCCGCGGCCAGGAGCGTCGCCACGTCAGCTCCGCGCCGGGCTGACCCGGGGGCCACCAGGTAACGGGTGGGCGTCCAGACCCCAGGCCTGCCCCCCGCCCCAGGTCTCGCGTTTCCAGATAGGCACCCGCGCCTTGACGTTGTCTATCCCGTAGCGCGCCGCCGCGAAAGCCTCCGGACGGTGGGGGGCGGAGACCGCGGCCACGACCGACACCTCACCGGGCATGAGCAGGCCGGTCCGGTGCAACAACGCCACCCGGCCCAGGGCCGGCCACTGTTCGCGCAGCTCATTTGTGATCGTGCACATCATCTCGGCGGCGGCTTCCACATATGCTTCGTAGTCCAAAGACACTACGCCTGGCCGGCCCTCGGCGTGGTCGCGCACCGTCCCCGCGAACAGTACGACCGCCCCGCAGCGGGGCAGCACCGGCCAGGACGCCAACTTTTCGAGCGGGAGGGGCCCGTCCGAGAGCGCGACCCAGTCGTCTCCTGCGGGAGGCAACGTCACCCCCCAATCCTAAGCCCCTTACCTGCCGGGAGTCGAAGGGCCGCCCCACCCGCCCCTCGGCGCCGCCGGGCAGGGGGGCGATGTCAGCCTCAGCGGGCGCCTAGGTAACCTCGGAGGGTAACGAAATGGACCACGGACACGACCCTCACGGAGCGGGAGACGACCCCGACGAAGATCCTCCCCCCACTCCCTGGCTGCCCCCCGACGACCGCTTGTGGAGGCACCCCTCCGAGGTGCGCGCCCACCCGGCGGCTGAGCACCGCGGGACCTATGGGGGAGCTGGGCGCTGGGCCGCCGGCCCTGCCCGCCTGTTCTTCGTCGGCCTGGGCTCGGGGGTAGTGGGGGCGCTGGTGAGCGCTGCCATCCTGGTCTCCACCGGGCTCGTGGCCGCCCCCGCCCCGGTCACCACCACCGCCAAGCCGATCGTCAAGGCGAGCGACCCCACGAAAGCGCTCGCCGGCCCCTTCAGCAGCCTGACCGCCCTGCTCGGCAATGTGGAGCGTTCGGTAGTGGAAGTCACCGTAAGCGGGGGGCAGGGCACCCTGGTCGAGTCCGGCGTCATCGTCAGCACGAGCGGCCAGGACGCCTACGTGGTCTCCGACAGCGCCCTGTTGGCCGAAGCGGGGGCCACCCCCGCGGTCCAGGTAACCACCTACCTTGGGGAGACGAAAACCGCCTCGGTAGTCGAACAGGACCCCTCGGCCGGCATCGCCGTGCTCAAGGTCGCCCTCACCCCGATCAAGTCCGTGGACCCGGCCGACCCCGGCAGTGTCGCCGGCATCGCCAACGGGGAGCCTGTGTTCTCGGTCGGCTCCCAGTTGGCCGCTACTTCAAGCAACCCGACAGAGTCCTATTTCGGCTCGGGCTACATGAACGACACCGCGGCCTACTTCCCGCCCGAGAACGGCGCCCCCAACGCCATGTACTGGATGCTCACGGCCAACATGACTGTGGGTACTTCCGGGTACGGGGGGGCCCTGGTCGACGGCAGCGGCGACGTGCTCGGCATCGTCAACCAGGTCCCGGGGGCCCCGCCGGGGTCCACCTACGTCACGCCCATCGACACGGTGAGCGCCGACGTGGCCCTGGTGAAGACAGGTAAACCCGCCCCCCACCCCTGGCTCGGCGTGCTCGACGCCGCCGACATCACCGTTTCAGGCCGGGGCAACCTGGCGACGGGGGCGATCCAGGTGGTGAGCGTTGCGGGGGGGAGCCCGGCGGCCAAGGCGGGCATCCGCGACAACGACGTGATAACGACCCTCGAGGGCCGCGCCATCTCTTCGGTGGGGCAGTTGATCGAATGGCTCTCCACCGCCCAGCCCGGCCAGGTCGTGTCGATCGGCTGGCTCGACGGCGGCCACCGCCGCAGCGCCAACGTGACGCTCGAGGCACAACCGCCCCAGGCCACCCCGAGCTAACCGGCCCGAAGCTAGCGCGACCCGGACGAGCCGCCGCCAGCCGCAGATCACACCAGGCCTGCCCAGGTGGTCAATGCCGCCGGCGCCACCAGGCGACACTGCCGGCACCGGCGGCCAGCACGGCAGCGGCCACTCCGGCCAGGGTCAGTGATACCCGCCTGTTCTGGGGGAGATCCTCCCAGTGCCCCCGGACGTCGCTCACCACCAGGGCCTGCTCGGAGCTGTACTCCGGCGCCCAGCCCGTGGCGCGCAGCTTGTCGCCGGAGACGACCCAGGAGTGCTCGGCGTAGCGGCGTAGCCCCGGGGCAGGCCCGTGGCTGCGTGCCCGCCAACGGAACACCTCTGCGGCGGCCCGTACGGGGAAGGGCATTGGGATCTTCGCCGGCCCCCCGGCCAGCGCCCCGGCGACTTCCTCGTCGATGCCGCCGTCGGGGGCGATGTTGTAGGTCCCGGTCAACCCGAGGTCGACAGCGTGGACGACCGCGGAAGCCAGGTCGTCCACGTGGAGGTACTGGACCATGCGCCCCTCGGCCCCGAGGGGCGGTCGCCTGCTGGCCGCCAGCGCCTGGTAGAGAGGCTGTTCGACCGAGCCGACTGTGCACGCCGGGCGCAGCAACGTGACGGCGGTGCCCGGGTGGCCGGCTCGCCACCTCTCGACCAAGACCTCTGCGCCCCGTTTTTCCACCGCGTAAGTCAGCTCGGGGTTAGGCCGGGGCGGCACCTCTTCTGTAAGCGGCACCGGGTTGTCCGGCCAGGCCCCGTAGACGGTGGCGCTCGACAGGTGGAGCAACTGGAGCGGTTCGATCGCTTCGGCCGCGTCGAGGACGTTGCGCAGCACCGTGAGGTTCTGGCGTCCTTCTGGCTGCCAGGCCAGGTGGACAATGGCGTCGGCTCGCTTGCCGAGAGCGGCGAGCTCGTTCTGGGAACCGGGCCGGGAAAGGTCGAGGGTGTGCACCTCGACCCGGGGAGACGGCACCGCGGCCCTCGTCAGGTCCACAGCGAGGACCCGCTCCAGCCAAGCCAGCGACGCCAGGGCGGCCGTGACCCGCCGGCCGAGGTTCCCGGCCGCGCCTGTTACCAGGACGGTCCTCATTTGGCGGGAGACCTCATTTGCCGGGCGACCTCATTTGGCGGGAGACCTCTTTGCCGGGCGACCTGTCGTCACCTGTGACCGGGGGCCCCATCGAGCTTGACTGTCCGCGCCGGGGCCGGCGCCTTGGCTGAACCCAGGGTACCGCGACCGGTAACCTTGGATGATGGCGTTGTCCGCGGGGCCTGAGCGACTGAACCTGAGGCTATGAGCGGGGGGCCAGCGTTCCCCGGGGGCGGTCCTCTCGGCGACCTGCTGCGGGATCTAGCCCGGTTGCTGACTGCCCAAGGCCCGATCAACTGGGAGGTAGCCCAGCAGCTGGCGGCCTGGACGGCCACCGGGGGCGAGGTCGAACCCAACCCGGATCCCCTGGCCCGGATCCGTACCGAAGAGCTCATGAGGGTGGCCGACATGCATGTGGCCGAAACGGTCGGCATGCCTACGTCCCGGCGGGGTTGGCTCGGCCTGCGCTGCGTCACCCGGGCGGAGTGGGCCTCGGCCACTCTTACATCATGGAGGGAGGTTTTTTCCACCCTGGCGACCGCCCTCAACTGGAGCATCTCGGGCGGGGAAGCGGGCGCGCCGGGCGGGCCCCGGCCCGCCCCCGAGGGCGGCGAGGTCACGCCCCCTCCTGGTGGAAGCAGCCCCATGGACCAACTGCTCGGCAACCTTCCTCAGGTCATCGGGCCGTTGCTGCTCGGCGCTCAAGCGGGGACGATGGTCGGGAACCTGGCCAACCGGGCCTCTGGCCAGTACGACATGCCGGTGCCGGCACCGGCGACCGACGAGCTGATGGTGGTGCCGACGGTCATCGACGGCTTCGCGGCCGAGTGGGGCTTGGCCCCCGACCACGTGAGGATGTACATCTGCCTGCGCGACGTGGCCCACCACGCGGTGCTCATCCGGCCCCACGTAGATGCTGCGCTGAGAGCACACCTGCTCGCATATGCAGGGGCGTTCCGGGCCTCCATGGACGCCCTTGAAGAGCACCTCAGCGGGCTGGACCCGACCGACCCGATGTCTTTCCAGCAGTCCCTCGGCGACCCCGAAACGTTCTTGGGCGATATCCAGACGGACGAGCAGCGACGGATGCTGGTGCCGTTCCGGGCCTTTCTCTCGGCGCTCTCGGGCTATACCGACTTCGTCCTCGACAAGGTGGGACGGCGATTGGTGGGTTCGTTCCCCCTGATCAACGAGGCTTTTCACCGCCGCCGGCTCGAAGAAGGGCCCGGGCAGCGGGTGCTCGCCAAGCTGTTCGGCCTGGAGTTGGACCAGGGCGTGGTCGAAAAAGGGCACGCCTTCGTGGCAGGTGTGCTGGAAAGAGCCGGCGAGCAGGCGCTGGCTCGCCTCTGGGAGGGTCCCGTCACCCTGCCGACGCCGGCCGAGGTCGACGCCCCCGGGCTCTGGCTCGCCCGCATCGAGCTCATGGGCTGACCTCTCGTACTGGCTGCACCTCGCCGGCACCGCCGGTCCTGGTGGCGGCCGGCCGGGGCGCCGAGCCGGGGAACCACCCGGGCAAGGCTCCCCGGCGCGCCTCGACCGTTCCCCCGGCAAAAGCGACCGCTCCCAGCAGGCCGACGGCCCCTATAGCGACAAAACCGTCGGGCAGCGCCATCGGCACCAGCACCGCCAGCAGGCCCCCCACGGCCCATGACAGCTGGAAGCCGCTCTCGAAGCGGGCGAAGGCACGTCCTCGGCCCTCCGAGGGGACGTCCCGCTGCACCATTGAGTCGAACGCCAGCTTCCCCGAGCCGGCGGCCAGGCCGATGACGCCAGCAAAGACGACGGCGACGAACCAGTGGGTGCCCCAGCTGAGGACCCCGGCCAAGAGGGCGGCTGCGCCAGCCGCGACCGACGCCGCAGTGAGCATCCATTCCTCACGGGCCAGGCGGCGCAGCCGGGGGGCGAGCACGGCGCCGGCTACGTTGCCGGCTTGGCTCGCCCCGAGCGCTAGCCCGTACCAGATCAACGCGGCCGCGTGGCGCCTGAAGGTGAACACGAGCAGGAAGGTCACGAACCCGGCGGAGAACCGCAGCGCCGCCGTGGCCAGGGCGGCAAGCTGAAGGCCCCCTGGCGGCAGGCCGGTCGGGTGGGGCGCCAGGCCCCCGGCGCCCGGGGAAGGGGCGCCCCCCGGTCTCTTGACCGCGGTGGTGAGCCGGCTGGCCGCCCAGGCGCAGGCTGCATAGACCACGATGCCCAAGCGCAGCAAGGCCGGCGCCCCCATGAGGGCCATGACACCGGCCCCCACTGACCCCGCGAGAAGCCCGGCTGCCGAGCCTCCGACCGCCAGCTTGGAGTTGGCGAGCACGAGTTGGCCTGGCCGCGCCACGCTGGTGGGCACCAATGCCGCCTTGGTCACCAGGTAGAGCTTGGAGAACACGAGCGAAAAAAAGGCGATCGGGAAAAGGGCCAGCGAATGCACCCAGTACGCCATGAAAAGACAGCAGATGGCGCGGCCGGCGGCCGAGGTCGTCGCGATGGCCCGCCTGCCCGCCCGGGCACGCTCCACGAGCGGGCCGAGCAGTGGCCCCACCAGAGCGAAGGGGGCGACCGTGAGCGCGAGCGACAGCGCCACTCTCGACTGTGCTGCGCTGGCTGACACGTCGAAGAACACCGAACCGGCGAGGGCCACGGCCACGACCGCGTCTCCCCCAGACGAAAGCGAGTGCATGGTTGCCAAGCGGCCGAAAGGGGACGGCCCATGGTGCAACGGCTGGGACCTGGCAGCGTCGCCAGCGGGCACCTGCTCGGCGCCGGCGGCGGGGGCGGGGGCATGGGCCTCCTCCAGCACATAGGGGTACCTCGCCCAGGCCCCCAGCCGCGCAAGTAGGTCTGCAGTGGCCATGTCGTCGGCAGCTCACATTCTCCGAGGTGGCCCTAACTGGCTGGCCGTCACCTGCCGAGACTACAGGGACTGCACTACGGGGACTGGGAAGGGGCTGCCTCGCCTCAAGTGGCGGCAGAGACGAGCCGAGGGACCATTTATGGCAGCGCTCCGGCCTGCGCACGGCCCGCGTACCGCTTCCCGGGGCCTCTTGTGTGGCGAAGGCGGAGCGAGCGCGGTGCCCAAGCATGCCCGCCCCAGGCTTGACGGCGTCGCGCAGATGGTCCCGTCGTTGCTGCCGTGGGCCCGACCGGAGAGGGTCCTGGCTGCCGGCAAGGGGCGCTCGCCGGAGGGCGCGGTCCCCAAGGGTAGCGCCGTGGCGAGGCGTTCCCAGGCGGCCCCGAACCCGTCCTTGCCGACCCCGGCGCATTCGGTACCCACCTCGGTGCCGGCGCTACCCGCCCCGGCGCATTCGGCACCCACCGCGGTGCCGGCGCTACCCGCCCCGGCGCCTCCAATGCCGGCCTACGTGCCCCCGCCGTCCATGACCGCGGTCGCCATAGCACGGGCTCTCGCCTCAGCCGCGTCGGCGAAGTCCTCGTCCCCCGCCCAGGCGCCGGGAGATCCCAACCGGCCCTCGTCTCGGGGGGGACCGTCGCCCGCCGCGGCGGGCCCTTCGCCGGGGGGGCAGAGCCTTCCGCGCCCGCCGGCCGAAGCCATCGCCGCGGTGCTGGCGGCTACCACCCTCTCGGGCAGCACGGCTATGTCGGCAGCGCGCGCGCTCAGCCACTTAGCGGGCAAATCGGCTGTCGTGGACCTCGACCGCCCCCCGGCCGAACCGCCGGCGCCCGCCGAGGCCCCGGCCGAACCGCCCGCGCCCGCCGACGCCCAGGGCGAACCACCCGTGCAAGTCCCTGACGGCAAAGTGGCGCCGCCCGCCCCTACCAGCGCTCACGATCCCCGCGAGGACGACATACTGCCCTCGCGGCGGAGAAGTTTCGGGCTCCATTTCCGGGCCCGTTGAGGCGCTCGCCGCTGGACTGGTGGCCCTAGCTGCGGAGAGCCTCCAGCTTGTAACCTAGGCCCCTTATCGTCGTTATCCTCCGAGGGTGCCCGGGGTCGTCCTCGATCCGTGCCCGCAGCCGCCTCACGTGCACGTCCAGGGTCTTGGTGTCGCCCACATAGTGAGGGCCCCAGACGCGGTCTATGAGGGTTTCCCTCGTCAGTACCCGCCCGGCATTGCTCATCAGCAGTTCGAGGAGCTCGAACTCCTTGAGCGGCAGGCTCAGCTCACGGCCCCGGAGCCACACTTCGTGGCGTTCGGGGTCGAGGCGCAGGTCGCCGACCTCCAAGGTCTCGCCGCCATCGAGGTCGCCTTCGGCCGGGGGGGTACGGCGGAGCACGGCTCTCATCCGGGCCACCAGCTCTCGCAGCCGGTAGGGCTTGCTCACATAGTCGTCGGCGCCCACCTCGAGGCCGACCACCGTGTCGATCTCGCTCGTCTTGGCCGTGACCATGATGATCGGCACCCGCGAGCCGCCGGCGCGGATGGCGCGGCACACGTCGATGCCGGACACCCGAGGCAGCATCACGTCGAGCAGGACGAGGTCGGGCTGGACCGAAGCGAACTTTTCGAGCGCCTCCGCTCCGTCGTAGGCCACCTCCACCCGGAACCCCTCGCGTTTCAGCCCGACCACCAGCGCTTCGACGAACGAAGGCTCGTCCTCCACCAGCAGGACGGTCACCTGGTCAGCCATCGGGCGCGGCCTCCCCGGGGAGCGGCAGGCACAAGGTGAAGGTCGAGCCTTCGCCCTCGACCGACTCGACGCTTATGTCACCTCCGTGGTAGGCGGCCACGTGGCGGACGATGGCGAGGCCGAGCCCGGTCCCGCCGGTCCAGCGCGACCTTGCCCGGTCCACACGGTAGAAGCGTTCGAAGATCCTCTCCTGGTCCCGTCGCGGGATGCCCACGCCTTGGTCGCTGACCCGGATGCAGGCACGGGCACCCTCGCTGCCCGCGCTCACGCGCACGGTGCCGCCCGGCTCGGAGTACTTGATTGCATTTTCGACTAAGTTGGCCACGGCCGAGGCGAGGTCGCGCCTGTTGGCCATAACCAGGGTACCCGCGTCGGCAGGTAGCACCTCGAGGCGGATGCCCCGGCTGGCGGCCTGCTCGCCGAAACCCTCCACCGCTTCTTCGACGACGGCCGCAAGGGCGACCTCGGCCAAGGGCCCGGTCCCCCCGGCCTCGATGCGGGAGAGGTCCAGCAGGTCGTCCACCAGCCGGGAGAAACGCCTCGCCTCGTCCCCGAGCCTCGTGGTAAGGCGGCTCACGACCTCGGGGTCCTCCTCGCCGTCGAGGGTCTCGGCCAACAGGCTGAGGGCGCCGAGGGGCGTCTTCAGCTCGTGGCTCAAGTTGGCGACGAAGTCCCGCCGCACCGCCTCCAGGTGCCTCAGCTCGGATATGTCGTCCACCAGTGCTACCGCTCCCGCTGGCCGCCCCGCGCCCGCCTCCAGCCCGCCCCAGAGCGGGAAGGCCTTGATCTCCAGGGTGTGCCGGGTTGGGGAGTAGAGATCGAGAGCCTCCTCGTGGGCTTCTCCCGCCAACGCTCGGCCCAGCGCTGCCTCTACCGCTTTTTCCGCCAACAGGTCGCCGTCGCGAGCGTTCAGGAGGTGGCGGGCAGGGTCATTGCGCACGACCACGGTGCCCGTGCCGTCGCAGACGACCAGGCCTTGGCTCGCCCTGTCCACTGCTTTGAGGAGCAGGGCCAACGTACCCGCTCTTGGGTGGCCCGGCTCTGCAGGCACCGGTGCCCTGCCGGAACCGCCGCTCTCGTTCAAACCGGCTCCGCGACCACCGGTGGCAGGTAGCAGGCGGAGCTGAAAGAGCCGGCCGTCCCTTCGAGCACCCAGACCGACCCCTTGGCTTGGCGGGGGTTGGGCCCGAGGTCGACCCGGTCCTCGTCAGCCAGGCTCACGAGGATCTCCGCTATGACGTCGCCGTGGGTGCACACCGCGATGTCGTGGCCGGCGAGCGAGCGAACGAGCCGGACCGCGGCTGAGCTCTGGCCTTCCGCCAGTGCCTCGACGGGCTCGACTCGTATGCCTCTGGCCGCCGCCAGCGGCCCCAACGTCTGCACGCAGCGAAGGTATGGGCTCGACAAGGCCCGGGTCACAGCCCGGAAACCGCGTGCGATCGAGACCAGGCCCTCCGCCTGCTTGTCCCCGTGGGGGGAAAGGGGGCGTAACGAGTCGTCGCCTGCCCATTCTTTGCGCTGGCGCGCATGGCCGTGACGGACCAGCAGCACTGGCACTACCCCAAGTCTTGCAGACTCTCGGCCCCCAAGGTGTAGCCAGGAGCCGTACCCTTTGTCCATATGCCGTCTCGTTGGCCCGCCCCGTCCCTGCACAAAGGAGCCGGGCGCTCGCGCCTGTTGTTCGAAGTCGGCCTCGGGCTCGTGACCGCCGGCGTGGTGGTCCTGCTGTTCGTGGCCTACGAGCTGCTGGGTACGAACCTGAGCGAGCAGCACAGCCAGGCCCACTTGGCGCGCGAGTTCAAGGCGGCCGTCTCCCAGGCCCGCCCGCCACCCCCGCCCCGGACGTCCCAAACTGCGCAGGCGGCCACCGGCCACCAACGCAATGCCCCTCACCCCGGCCGGGAGGGCCAGCCAGTGGTGCAAAAGCCCTCCCGCCAGGCGAAGGAAAGTTCCCACCCGGGCCAGGGCGGGGGGAGTGCGGTGGCCGCGGCTTTGCCACTGGTCCCGACCGGGGGAGCGCTCGACTACTTGATGATCCCGGCCATCGGGGTGGACCGCTACGTAGTGCAGGGCGTAACCGAGGGCGACCTGCAGATGGGCCCCGGGCACTACCCGGGCACCCCGTTGCCCGGCCAGCGTGGCAACGTAGGCGTCGCCGGTCACCGCACCACCTTCGGCGCCCCCTTCTTCCGCCTGAACGAACTGGTGCCGGGGGATCTCGTGTACCTGACCGACACTTCAGGCACCACTTGGGCCTACAAGGTCGAGCGCCAGTGGGTGGTGGCCCCCGCGGACGTGGGGGTGCTGGGCAACACCCCCGACGCCGAGCTCACTCTCACGACCTGCAACCCCCGCTTCGAAGCGACCACCCGCCTCGTCGTGAGGGCGGTACTGGCCGACCGCCTGCCGGCGGGGGCAAAGTTGCTCTCTCACCTACCGGCCCGTACCACCGGGGCGTTGGCGGTCTCTCACCCGGCCCGGGGAGGACGCTCGCCAGCGGGGCCCGGGCGGGTGGTGGCTACGACCGCTGCCCGCACGAGCGCCCCGACCTCGGCCCCGTCCCGGGCCACCACCCAGGTCACCACCGCGGTGCCTACGTCCGTGCCCGCACCAGCTACGGGCTCGCCTGGCCGCTCGCCCTCGGAGGCGTCACCCACTGTCGGCCCTGCAGGGGGCTCGGCCGCCCTCTCCGGCGGCGGCTGGGCAACCTGGGCCGGCGCCATCGGCTGGGGAGTGCTGGCGTTAGCGGCCTGGGTGGCTACCCGCCTGCTGGCCACCCGGCAGCGCCGCTACACCAAGGAGCTCACGGTGCTGGCGGGTGCCGCCGTCTGCCTGGTGCCGCTGTGGTTCGCGTTCGAGAGCGCGGTCAACCTGCTACCGGCCAACTTCTGAGCCGCCCGAGGCCACGGTCAGGCGATAGGGGCCAAGCCCTCCGGCTTCCCCCTGCGCCGGGCGCGCGAGATGGCGAGCTCCTGGAAATGCCGCTGGGCGTTGAAGTGCTTTGTTACCGGCACCTTCTGCCAGGTGGCGTCGGGCCGCAGCTCCCACGCCAGCTCGTCGTCGGCGAGGCAAACCTCCAATATTTCCCGCAACCTGCTTTGGACCTCGGGCGCCAGGATGTCCACGAGCACCTCGACCCGGCGGTCGAGGTTACGCTCCATCATGTCGGCCGAGCCCACGAGGTAGCGGCCCCCTACGGGGAGGGCGGGCCAGCTGTCGCCCCCGGCCCCGCCGCCGGGGCCCTTGCGGCCGTCGACGGCCTCGTCTGTTGCTTTTGCTCTGTCGAGCCCACCGTTGGCGCGCTCGGGCCCCCACCCGTCCGGGCTCGGGCCCGGGACTGGCTTGGCGCCGCCGCCGAAGTACAGGATGCGAGAGTGCTCTAGGTAGCGCCCGACGAGCGAACGGGCCCGGATGTTGTCGGAGAGCCCGGGCACGCCGGGCCGCAGGGAGCACATGGCCCGTACGATCAGGTCGACCTGGGCGCCTGACTGCGAGGCGCTGTAGAGCGCGTCTATCACCTTGCGGTCGACGAGGTTGTTCAATTTCCAAACGATCCGGCCCCTGCTGGCGTAAGAGCTTTCCCGTTCGATCAGCTCGATGACTTTTGACCTCACGCTCATGGGGGCCACGACCAGCTGCCGGTAGGCAGCCTGGCGGCTGTACCCAGTGAGGAAGTTGAACAGGTCCGTCAGGTCTTCGCCCAGGGCGGGAGAGGCCGTGAGCAGGCCGATGTCTTCGTAGAGGCGAGCGGTCGAGGAATTGTAGTTGCCGGTGCCGATATGGCAGTAGCGGCGGATGCCGTCGCGCTCCTCCCTTACGACCAGGGCAGTCTTGGCATGGGTCTTCAGGCCTATCAGGCCGTAGACCACGTGCGCCCCGGCTTGCTCGAGCGCTCTCGCCCAGCCGATGTTGGCGGCCTCGTCACCGCGCGCCTTCAGCTCCACCAAAGCCGCCACCTGTTTGCCCTTCTCGGCTGCCCGGATGAGCGCTGTCACCACGGGGCTGTCCCCCGAGGTCCGGTAAAGGGTTTGCTTTATCGCCAGCACCTGCGGGTCTTTTGTCGCTTGCTGGACGAAGGCCTCCGTCGACATGGTGAAGCTCTCGTAGGGGTGGTGGACCAGGATGTCCCCGTTGGCGACGGCGGCGAAGATGTTGACAGGCTCTTCGTCCGGGGAGGTGAGCCGGGCCGGTGTCACCGGCACGAAAGGTTCGTCTTTGATGTCAGGGCGGTCGAGGTCGTGGACGGCCCACAGCGCGCCGTAGTCGAGCAAGCCCCCCACTTCGTAGACGTCCTCGGGCCGCAGGTCGAGCTCCCGGGCCAGCAGGTCGCGTACCTCGGGGCTGAAGGTCGGTTCCACCTGGAGGCACACGGCCCGCCCGAAGCGGCGCCTCCGCAGCTCCATTTCCACGGCCTCCAGCAGGTCGTCGGCTTCTTCTTCGGCCAGGGTCAGGTCGGCGTTGCGGATGACCCTGAACGAGTGGCAGCTCTCGATCTCCATCCCGGGGAACAGCTCGCCGAGGAAGGCGGAGATCACCTGTTCCACGGGGACGAACCTCTGCCCGTCGGGCAGCGCCATAAACCCGGGCAGCAGGGGCGGCACCTTGACGCGAGCGAAGCGCCGTTCGCCTCCCTGAGGGTCCCGTACCATGACGGCGAGGTTGAGCGAGAGGTTGGAGATGTAAGGGAAAGGATGGCCGGGGTCCACCCCGAGGGGGGTCAGGACCGGGAACATCTGCGACTCGAAGACCGACTCCGCGTAAGCCATGTCGGCCGGCCCCAACGAGCTCCACGGCACCAGGCAAGTCCGGTTGGCCGCGAGCTCGGGGAGGAGGGCCTCGCTGTAGATGTGCGAACGCTGGGACAGCATCTGTTGGACTTCGGCCCGGATCGCTTTCAGCTGCTCGGGCACGGACAAGCCGTCGGGCGCCGTGCCGGAGAGGCCAGCGGCCAACTGGTCCTTCAGGCCCGCCACCCTGACCTGGAAGAACTCGTCCAGGTTGGCCGAGAATATGGAGAGGAACTTAGCCCGCTCCAGCAGGGCCTGGGCAGGTGAGGCGGCTAGTGCGAGCACCCGGCGGTTGAACTGGAGCCAGGACAGCTCCCTGTTTATATAACGGCGGCCCTCCCCCGCACCCTGGACCAGGCGGTCTGCACCGCCCGCCGCCGGGGCTCTCGGGGGGGCGCTCATTTCGGGCGCTAGAGGCACAACGCTCACGCTACCGTGGCCCGCTCGGCGCTGACCGAGACTAGCCCTGGCCCCCCAACGCGAAGTCGCCATCTTCGCCCTCGGGGACACCGAGGTCCCATTCGAGCAAGACATTTTCGCGCTCTGTGTCCCTGATGATGCGCTCGCGGTTGCGGCGGAACTGCGGGTCGTGGGGCGGCAGCAACAAGAGGCGGGCCAGGATCCGCTGGCGCAGCTCCTCGACCAGGTTGCGTTCCCCGAAGTCGGAGTCGACTCTCCAGTGGGGCGCCACCGGACCGAGGTAGACGACCCTCACGTGGCCGCGAGGCGGGCCCGCGACCTCTGGCTGTTGCACGGACATGGCCGCGAGCATACCGGGAGGCCTCGGCGGCGGGCCGGGTCAGGGGGCGGCCGGCCTGGACGCCAGGCCCAAGCGGTTGACCACGCTGAGCACGGCCTGGAGCGACGCGTCGAGGATGCTGGAGTCCATCCCGACGCCCCACGCGACGTCCTCGCCTGAGCGTGCTTCGACGTAAGCCACCGAGGAGGCCCCGCTGCCCGAGGTGAGCGCGTGCTGGTGGTAGTCGAGCACGGCGAGGTCCACCCCAACTCGAGTGAGGGCGTTGACCAGGGCGTCTATCGGGCCGTTGCCTCGGCCCACCACGCTCGTGGGCTCGCCGCCGACCAGTAGCTGTGCGGTCATCTCGGTTACGTGGGCGTCGGTCGAGCGCTCAGTCGTGACCTCCGAGCTGAGCAGGCGCAGATCGGTGTCCTTGGCCAGGTAGGTCTTCTCGAAGACCCCCCACAGCTCGGACGGCTTGATCTCCGTCCCGCTCACTTCGGTGACGGCCTGCACGGCCTTGGAGAACTCGACCTGCAGGCGCCGGGGCAGGTCGAGGCCGTGCTCGGCGCCCATGACATAGGCGACGCCGCCCTTTCCCGACTGGCTGTTGACCCTGATGATGGCCTCGTAGGTCCGGCCGGTGTGCGCCGGGTCGATGGGCAGGTAGGGGACCTCCCATCTGTGGTAGCCCAGGGGCAGGGCGTCCATGCCCTTTTTGATGGCGTCTTGGTGGGACCCCGAGAAGGCGGTGTAGACGAGATCGCCGGCGTACGGGTGGCGGGGGTGCACCGGCATGCGGGTAGCATGCTCGGCCACCCGGCGTACCGCTTCGATGTCGTGGAAGTCGAGCTCGGGGTCGATGCCCTGCGACATGAGGTTGAGCGCCACCGTCACCAGGTCGAGGTTCCCGGTGCGCTCACCGTTGCCGAACAAGGTCCCCTCCAGGCGGTCTGCCCCCGCCAGCATGGCCATCTCCGCTGCCGCCACCGCGGTGCCCCGGTCGTTGTGGGGGTGGACGGACAGGATGATCGGCTCGCGGTGGCTCAGCTTGCGCCCGAACCATTCGACGACGTCGGCGAACACGTTCGGCGTGTAGACCTCGACCGTCGAAGGCAGGTTGACGATGAGAGGCCTTTCGGCACTGGGCTCCAAGGCCTCGACGACCGCCTCGCAGATCTCGAGAGCGAACTCCGGCTCAGTGCCCGTGAAGCTCTCGGGCGAGTACTCGTAGCGCACCTCGGTACCGGCGAGGCCGTGCTCCAACTTGCGGCAGAGGCGGGCGGCGCCGGTAGCTATGTCGACGATGCCTTCCTTGCCCTGGTGGAACACGACCCGGCGCTGCAGTTCCGAGGTCGAGTTGTAGAAGTGGACTACGGCGCGCGGCGAGCCCGAGATCGCTTCGAAGGTCCTCTCGATCAGCTCTTGGCGGCATTGGACGAGCACCTGGACGGTGACGTCCTCGGGGACCAGGTCCTCGTCGATGAGGTGGCGCATGAAGTCGTAGTCGGGCCGAGACGCCGAAGGGAAACCGACCTCGATCTCTTTGATGCCGATGGCGATAAGCGCCTCGAACAGCTCGAGCTTGCGGTCAGTGCCCATGGGGTCGACCAGTGCCTGGTTGCCGTCCCGCAGGTCCACGCTGCACCAGCGGGGTGCGCGGGTCAGCTGGCGGGAGGGCCAGGTGCGGTCGGTCAGGACGAGCGGCAGGGTGGGGCGGTACTTGTCGAACGGCATCGGTTTGGTCGTGGTCGGGAGGCGGGTCATGTGCGGCCTTTCTGTGGCGAGGTACGAAAAAACCTCCTGGCCCTCGGGCGCAGGAGGTCTGGCAAGCACCGGGAGGCGGCGCTCGCCTAAGTAGCAAGGAGGACGGTGGTGTGGGTGGGCACCGGCATCTGCCACCATGTTCCCCGAGAACGTGCGGTATTGTCAAGACGTGCTCTCGGCGGGAGCGTTTACTGTCCAGGCGGGGCCGCGACGCGGGTGCCGCCTTGACAGGCGGCGGTACTGTAGGCTAGAAGAGCCAGAGCGTCCTTCCCCGCACTCTGACTGGAAAAAGGCCTTCACCCGGCTGGGAACCTTGGAGGGGTGGCAGGCGTAGATTCCTGGTCAGCGTGCGACGCGATAGTTCATGGAGGCCAAAAATTGGAAACTTCCTGGATGGTGCAGGGGCGGTGTCGTGACCTACCACCCGAGATCTTTTTCCCCAGCGATGGGGTCGGGGTGGAAGTGGCCCGCCACTACTGCGCCGAATGCCCTGTGAAGGGCCCGTGCTTGGAGTACGCCCTCGAAAACCACATCGAGCACGGTGTGTGGGGTGGAGCCTCCGAGCGCGAGCGGCGCCGGATCGCCAGGAGCCGTCGAGGCCTGCCGGCGCGTCCGACTACGGTCGCCCCGCCCGCCCCGGGCGGCTCTTCAGCGCCCGCCCACAAGTAGGCGCCGCCGCTCCTCCGAGGGCGTGTCCCCGGGCGGAGCCTGGCGGTTCAGGGCCTGGGCGCCCGCCCAGGCCCGGGTACCCGTTTCAGACCTGGGCGTCGGCCCCGCCCGACTGGGGCGCCTTGGCCCGGGCCTCGGTGTCGGCCAGTATGGCGTCCAGTTGGCCCCGGGTGAGGGTTATGGGTTCTTCGGCCACCGAGGCGGAGGTCGTTTGGGCAGGCTGGCTGACCTCCCGGGGCAGCTCAGTTGGCGAAGCTTGAGCGCTGGCTGCGGGGGGGTCCTGCGCCCCGGTTTCGGAGTGGCCTTTCCTGAACTCCTTCATCGCCTCGCCAGCGTTGCGCGCCAGCTTCGGCAGCTGGGTCCCACCGAAGAGAACCACCACCGCCACCACGACGACGATCAGGTCGTCCCACCCCGAGAATATTGTTGAGAGCAAGGCTCGCCTCCTGGGGAGCTGAATTTCGACGACATCCTACCAAAAGGGGGGCACCTGGCGCAGCCGGAAGGGGGCGGCAACGCCGTCCTCGAGTGCGTGGCCAATGTGAGCGAGGGCGCCAACGAGCCCCTGCTGGAGCCTATGGTCAGGGCGTGCGGGGCGAGCTTGCTGGATCTCCACAGCGACCGCGGCCACAGCCGCTCCGTGTTCACTATGGCCGGCGAGGCCGAGGCGGTCCAGGCTGCGGCTCGCGAGCTGGCCCGCACCGCGGTGGCCCGCCTCGACCTCGGCCGGCATTCGGGCGCCCATCCCCGGTTCGGTGTGCTCGACGTCGTCCCCTGGGTGGCATTGGAAGGATGGCCCCTGCACGACGCCGGGCCGGGCCCCGCTGCCGGGCTGGCGCGCCGGGCGCGGGCCAGCTTCGCCAGTTGGGCGGCCCGTGAGCTCGGCCTGCCCGTGTTCCTCTACGGCCCGGAGCGTTCCTTGCCCGAGGTGCGCGCCCAGGCGTGGCGGGGGTTGGCCCCCGATGCTGGCCCCTCCCACCCTCACCCGACAGCAGGTAGCGTCGCTGTCGGCTGGCGGCCCCTCTTGGTCGCGTACAACCTCTGGTTGAGGGAGCCGGACCTGGCCCGGGCCAGGCAGGTCGCAGCCGCGCTGCGGTCCCCCCGGGTGCGCGCATTGGCGTTCCGCCTGGGCGAGGACGTGCAAGTCTCGTGCAACCTGGTGGACCCGGTCGCATGCGGCCCTTCTGCCGTCTATGACCAAGTTGCCGGGATGGTGCCGGTCAAAAGAGCTGAGCTCGTCGGCCTCGTACCTCAGGTGGTCTTGGGCAGGGTCGATGCCGGTCGGTGGGCGCAGCTCGACCTCGGCCCCGGGCGGACCATCGAGAGCCGGCTACGGCCGGGGCCCTGGGCCTGACCTGGAGCGGCGCAGCCCTTTACGACGAGGCACGCTTCGACCTCGAGGGCCGAGGCGTGCCTCACCGGGGGAAGTTCCTCGGCCGGGCGCGCCCGAAGGCGGCCGGTCATGGCTCAGGAGGCCCGGCCCACCCCGTACGGCTCCCCGTTGCGGCGACGCCGGAGCCGGCGCCGCTCCCTCTCCGACAGGCCACCCCAAATACCGAATTTCTCGCTGTTGTCAAGGGCGTACTGGAGGCACTCCTGGCGCACGACACAGCCGCGGCAGACCTCTTTGGCCTCCCGGGTCGAGCCGCCTCGCTCGGGGAAGAACAGGTCGGGGTCGACCCCTAAGCAGTTGGCGGACCGTTGCCATGCCGGCACTTCGCTTTCCCAGCGCAGCCCGGTCGCATCAGCCGGTAGGTGCAGCACGCGCACAATGTCGGTCACCGGCGGTTCCCCTCGCTCGTGGTTGTCTTTTGGGCTGCCGCTCGGGGGCACCGGGACGACAGCGACCTAGCTACCAAGCCAGTAACTCCGGCCGTGTAACTACATCACTGTTATCTTCGCTCATCCCGGGCTGTCCCCGCAAGTGGCAAATTGAGCGAGGTGGGGAGGGCGGTGAGGGGCTCAGGCGGGCCGCCGCCGGCGGTGCCTGGCTGTGCGACGCCCTTCGAGGAAGTCCAGTAGCACGTAGTCGCCCAAGGCCCTCGGCGAGGTGAAAAAGGCGCGGCCCCCGTTGAGCTTGGCCAGCTGCTCGACGAAGTGGCGGAGGTGGCCGGTGGCGTCGAGGGCGAAGGTGCTTACCCGGATGCGGTCCCGGGTGCACCGGGCCACTTCTACCAGGGTCGCGTCCACCGTCTCGGGCGTCGGCGGGTAGGCGAACACCGGCTCGGGAGAGCCCGTCGGCCAGTGCGCGGTCGGCTCCCCGTCGGTCACCATGATGATCTGCTTGGTCCCCCTCTGGCGAGAGAGGAGCTTGCGCGACACGGCCAGGCCATGCTGGATGTTCGTCCCCCAGTCGTAGTCCCAGGAGACCTCGGGCAAGTCCCGGAAGGCGATCACCCGCGCCGAGCGCGAAAAGCCCACGAGCCCGAGGTAGTCCGAGGGGAACCGGGCCGCTATGAGCGCGTGCAGGGCCATCGCCATCTTCTTGGCGGCGACGAAGTTGCCCCTCATGGGCATGGACAGGGACAGGTCGAGCATTATCACCGTCGCCGAGCGCGTGAGCGCCTCGGTGCGCTCCACCTCGAAATCGAGCGGTGACAGCTTCACCGGGGCCCCGGGGCCCTGCCGGGCCAAGGCGTTGCGCAGCGTCCGCTCGATGGACAAGTTGAACGCGTCGCCCCACTCATAGGCCTTGGTTTCCCCGGCCCGCTCGTGGCCGGCACCGGGCCGGCCCACAGGGTGCTGGCCCGAGCGGTAGCGGGCGAGGCGTGTGTACAGGTCGGCCAGGGCCTGGTCGCCGATGCGGCGCAGGCCGCGGGGGGTGAGCCGGAGCCGGCCCTCTTTTTGCTCGACCAGGCCGGAGTTGCGCAGGCGCTGGGCCAGCTGGCCCAGGGCCTCCAGGGAGCGGGCGTCTTCCTGGCCGAGCAGCTCCCGGGCGCGGTCGATGTCCACCTCTGCGAGTGCCCCGGGGCTGGGGGCACCCGCCAGCAGCTGCTCCAACTGGCCGAGGTCGGCGAACTGGGCGCTGAGCGATGCCGCCGGCCCGAGCCCGAGGGACAGGTCCAGCAGGGGCTCGTTGGAGGAGGCGGCCAAGGCGGCGGCGAGCTGGCCGAGCTCCGAGGCCATGCCGGCGTCGGCTTCCAGGAGGGCCTCGGCCAGCTCGGCCAGCTTGGCCCGTTGCTCGGCGGTCATCGACTCGACCAGGGCGCGGGCCGTCGCCACTTGGCGGCTGAGCGCGGCCAGCAGCTGGTCGAGGTCTTGGGCGCCCCCGGGGACCAGCTCGCCCCAGCGGTCCATGAAACGGCGGAACTCCTCTTCGACGTCCAGGCCGGCCTCGCGCCGGCCCACCAAGCCGTTGAGCTCAGACAGCATCTCCCGCACCCGGCGGAGCGCCTCGGGGGAAGCCTGCGACATCGCAGTGTGCATCTCGGAAAAAGCGTCCTTGGCCAGTTGCGCCCGGCGCCGCCGGGCACGTTCCAGCAGCTCCCGCAGGCCGGCCACGGCGCGGCCCGATGGGCCCGTGAAGCCGTTCTGCATCAGGCGGCGCAGCGCCTGGTCGGCGTCCCCGTGCTCGATCAGGTCGTCCAGGAGCCGGCGCAGGATGTCGCTGCCGGCCATGTCCCCGACCTCTTGGGTGCCGTCCCAGCGGCTGTAGCGTGCCCGGGTCACGGCCGGCGGGGCTGGGACCGGGCGGCCTGGTAGCGGGCCGTCCCCCCCTCGACGCGCTTGTTGAGGCGCTTGGAGAGGTGCAGGCCCTCGAGGACCAGCTCTGCCGCTGCCGCCAGGGCGGCCGGCCGTTCGCAGCCGGCCAGCCTGGCCACCGGTGCTCTGAGCCCGGGGCGCCTGCTCAGCATCTCCAGGTACTTGGCGCTGCCGAGGTCGTCGCTCACCTCGATGACCGAGCCGTCGTCCAGTTCTGCCACCGCCGGGGCCAGTTCCGCGGGGTTCACGCGGGCACGGAACACCCCCAGCACCGCTTGGCGGGAAAGGCGGGCGACGAGCTCGTCGTCGCCGTCTTCGTCCAGGCTGTCGAGCTCGACCTTGCCCGCCGTAGAGGAGGCGAGGGCAGGCAGGTCGCTCACCCGGGGGACGGCTTCGGGCTCCTTCAGGCGCAGCGCCCGGCGGGCGGCCGTCGCCACCAGGGTCTCATAGTTGGCCACCCCGAGGCGCACCGAGACACCCGAGCGCTGGTTCACCTGCGGGCTCTGGCGGGCCAGTTGAGAGATGTTGGCCACTACCTCGGCCATGTAGGGCGGCACGTCCACTTCGACGCCGCTGATGGCGGCGGGGGCCGCCTCTTGCACGATCACGTCCACCTCGGTGGCGGCATCGAGGGGGTAGTGGGTCCTCACCTGGGCGCCGAAGCGGTCCTTCAGAGGGGTTATGATCCTGCCCCGGCTCGTGTAGTCCTCAGGGTTGGCGGAGGCCACCAGCATCACGTCGAGCGGGAGGCGGATCTTGTGGCCGCGGATCTGGACGTCGCGCTCCTCCAGGATGTTGAGCAGCCCGACCTGGATGCGCTCGGCCAGGTCGGGGAGCTCGTTGATGGCGAAGATGCCGCGGTTCGTGCGGGGGACGAGGCCGTAGTGCAGCGTGAGCTCGTCCGAAAGGTAGCGGCCCTCGGCCACCTTGACGGGGTCCACCTCGCCGATCAGGTCCGCGATAGAGGTGTCGGGGGTGGCGAGCTTCTCGCCGAAGCGGGCGTCCCGGGGCGCCCACTCGACCGGGCAGCCTTCTCCTCGTGAGGCGACCATCTCCCGGCCGTAGCGGGAGATCGGGTGGTAGGGGTCGTCGAGCACCTCGGAGCCGGCCACGACCGGGAGCCATTGGTCGAGCAGGGCCACCAAGCTGCGCATGAGCCTGGTCTTGGCCTGGCCCCTCTCGCCGAGGAAAATGATGTCGTGGCCCGCCAGTAGGGCGTTCTCCAGGGCAGGCAGGACCGTGCTGTCGTAGCCGACCATCCCCTCCACCAAGGCCTGGCCGGCGGCGATGCGGGCGGCCGCGTTGGCCCTGACCTCCTCTTTCACTGGTCGGGAACGCCAACCCGAGGCGCGCAGCTCGCCCACCGTGCTCGGTCCCGGGGGCGGGTGCTGAGGAAGGAACGCCACTGTGGGGAAAAACTACCGTCGGGCGGTGGATTACCGGCCCCCGGCAATGCAACCGGACCGCCCCCTGGCTCTTTCCAGCGGCTCCTTGGTAGTTTGCCGGCTCATGGAGCTGGCAGGCC
>JBOGGK010000270.1:0-7630 GCA_050744045.1 Acidimicrobiales bacterium
CGCTGCACCCGGCCCCTCGACCGGCCCGCTGCCACCGACCGGCCCGCTGCCACCGCCCGGCCCGCGTCGTCTCCCTCCAAGGCGGCCAGGGAGGAGGCGAGGGCGCGGAACGCCCGGCCCCGGTGCGAAAGGGCGTGCTTCGCTTCGGGCGAAAGTGCTGCCATCTCGCCGAAGGTGCGGCCGTCCGCCTCGGCCGGCACGAACACCGGGTCGTAACCGAACCCGCCCCTCCCCTTGCGCCCATTAGCGACCCAGCCCTCGACAGAGCCCTCAGCGAGCAGTTGGCGCCCATCGGGCCACACGGCCACCGCCGCAGTCACGAACCGGGCCCGGCGCTGCTCGGGGCCGACCCTGCCGGCCAGCTCGATCAGCAACTTGTCCACGTTGGCCTCCTCGTCAGGGGGTTCGCCCGCGTAGCGGGCCGAACGCACCCCTGGGGCACCGCCGAGAGCAGCCACCTCGATGCCGGTGTCGTCGGCGATGGCGGGCCGCCCCGTCGCTGCCACGAGCGCCTTGGCCTTGAGCAGGGCATTGCCGACCAAGGTGGGCGCAGTCTCCTCCACCTCCGGCACCTCGGCCGGGCGGTCGAGCAGCGTAGCTTCGAACCCGCACGCCAAAAAGATCTCACGTATCTCCCGCGCCTTGTTGGGGTTCGTCGTGGCCAGCACGAACGGACCCGGTTCAGCCACGAATAGGCGCTCCCCTCGTGTCGCGCTCGGGCGGCGGGGTGGCCACCACCGCCGCTTGAGCGGCCAGCAACTGGGAGATCCCGCGGCTGGCCAAGGCGAGCATCTGGTCGAGGTCGGTACGGGAGAAAGGAGCTCCCTCCGCGGTCCCCTGGACCTCGACGAGGCCCCCATTGCTGGTCATGACAACGTTCATGTCCACCTCCGCTCCAGCGTCCTCGGCATAATCCAGGTCCAGCACCGGGGTGCCCGCCACGATCCCGACCGATACCGCTGCACAGCCTTCCCGTACCGGGTGGGACGGCAGCCGTCCAGCGACAAGCATTCGCGTGCAGGCGTCGTGCAACGCCACCCAGGCCCCCACAATGCTCGCCGTCCGGGTACCGCCGTCGGCTTGGAGCACGTCGCAGTCGAGGGTGACCTGCCGCTCCACCAGCACCGACAAGTCGGTGACCGCCCGCAGGCTGCGCCCGATCAAGCGTTGGATCTCCTGGGTACGCCCGGACTGGCGACCGCGGGCGGCCTCGCGTTCGACCCTTTCGGGCGACGAGCCCGGCAGCATCGAGTACTCGGCGGTGACCCAGCCCTTGCCGGCCCCTCTCAACCAGCGGGGCGTGTCTTCGGAAAAAGAGGCAGTGCACAGCACCACGGTCCGGCCCATGCGGGCGAGCACCGAGCCGGGGGCGAACTTGGTGAAGTCGCGCTCCAGCTCGAACGGCCTCAGTTCATCGGGGAGCCGGCCATCGCCCCGGACCACTGGGGCGCCCCGAACGCCCCCCACGCCCGCTGTAGCTGTCATATCCGCCATGTCTGGCCCACGGTAGCCACTTCGACCTCGTCCCCGAACGCAGAGGCCGCTTCCCCCCTTGCCCGCTCCCGGTCGATAGGAGGGGTGAAGTGGGTGAGCAAAAGGCGCTCGGCACCGGCCTCGGCGGCCATCCCCCCGGCTTGGCGAGCGCTCAAGTGCTGCACCGTCCCTTCGGCTTCGGTGGCCAGGGAGGCCTCGACGAGGGCAAGGCTGGGACCTTCGCCGAGCTCGCTCAAGCACCACCCCGGGCCGGTGTCGGCCGAGTAGGCGAGCCACCTGCCGTCTACCTCGGCCCGGGCGGCCAGGGTCTCCACCGGGTGGTCGGTGCACGACCACGTCCAGCGTACGGGGCCCAGTTCGGTGCTCTGGCCGTCGCTCGTCACGTGCCAGTCGAAAGTCCCGTCCGGCTTCTCGCCCGCCATCAGCTCCCGCAGCCCTTCCGGCGCGTAAACCGGCAGGCCCCGGCGCTGGAAGAAGTAACGCATGGCGACGTAGAGGCCCTCCAGGTCGCTCCAGTGGTCGGAGTGGCCGTGGCTTATGACGACGGCGTCCAGCCGGTCCAGAGGGAGGTGGAGCTGGAGGTTGGCGAGCGCCCCCGGCCCGGCGTCCAACAACGTGCAAAAGCCGTTCGCCCGCAACAGGTACCCGCTGCAGGCACCCCCAGGCGCCGGGTAGCTGCCGTCTGTGCCCAGCACGGTGAGGAAGAACGGCTGGCCGGCGCCGCCGGCGGGCACCGGGTTGGGGCCGGCGGTCACAGGCCTGCCTCCCGGGCGCCTGATATCGCCGCTCCCGCCGCCTCCATGCGCCCGGCGTACTTGGCCGGCTCAGGACGCTCCCAGTGTTCGGCCTGGTCGAGCTCGGGCCCGAAAAGGTGCTGGCCGAGCCGCACGAAGGGTGCTACCTCCCCCGAGGAGATCCACCGCTGGCGCCCCTTTGACGCGCCGCGCCGGCCGAGGCCGGTGCTCATCAGGATGTCGCGCACCTCAAAAGCAGTCTCGTCGGCCGAACTGACCAGCACGACATCGGGCCCCATCACCTCACCTATTGTGCGTGCCAGGTAGGGGTAATGGGTGCAGCCGAGCAGGAGGGAATCGACGCCGGCGGCCCTGACCGGTGCCAAAAGCCGCTCAGCCAGGGCTGACGCTCGGTGGGAGCGAGTCTCGCCACGTTCGACGAGTTCTACGAAACCCGGGCAGGACGCGCAGGCCAGCTCCACCTGGCGGCCCCCGGGCAGGAGGGGCCGCCGGCCGGCGGCAGCACGCTGGTAGGCCCCGGACGCGATCGTCCCGACCGTGCCGATGACGCCCACCCGGCCAGAACGGGTGACCGAGAGCAGCGACCGCACACCGGCATTTATCACCCCGACGATGGGCACGTCGAAGCGCAAACGCAACGTCTCCAACGCCGCCGCGGTGGCATTGTTGCAGGCCACGACCACCAACTTGACGTTGTCTTCCACTACGAGCTTGCGCGTTATCTGGGTGGCGAAGCGGCGCACCTCCCCGAGGCCCCGCGCTCCGTAGGGGTAGCGGGCAGTGTCCCCAATGTAAACCAGGTCCTCCCCTGGGAGCAGGTCGATCACGGCCCGGGCAACGGTGAGGCCGCCGAAGCCACTGTCGAACATCCCTATGGGCCGGTCGTCCATCGCCCGGCGAGCCTAGCCACGGGCCGTGGCCCTACCAGTCATCCTCGCGTGCCAGGCCCCACCCGGGGCGGTCAGAAGTACAGTTCGTGGCGCGCCCGCTCGACGACCTCGTCGAGGTTGCCGGTCCACACGTCGGTCGACAGGTACTTCCAACCCCCGTCGGGGGACACGGTCACGATGGTGCCTTCGTCGATCTCCGAAGCGCAACGGGCCACACCGGCCATCGCCGCACCGGTCGAGATCCCGGCGAAGATGCCCACATCGGCCAGGCGACGGGACCACTCGATGCTCTCACGGGGGCCCACCACCCGGCTCCGGTCGAGCAACGAATAGCCGTCGTTGTCGATGAACACCGGCGGTATGAAGCCCTCGTCCAGGCTCTTCAAGCCCTCGACTGTCTCGCCCGCCGGGGGCTGGACGGCCCAGATGCTCACCGACGGTTTCTGCTGCTTGAGGAACCGGCCGACCCCGATGAGCGTCCCCGCCGTCCCCAGGCCGGCGACGAAATGGGTCACTTCAGGGCAATCGCGCCAGATCTCGGGCCCGGTCCCCTCGTAGTGGGCCCCGGGATTGGCCGGGTTGCCGTACTGGAACGCGAACCACCAATCCGGGTGCTGCTCGGCCAAGGCCTGCGCCCGGCGCATAGCACCGTTGGAACCCTCGAGCGCCGGCGAGACGATGATCTCGGCCCCGAAGGCACGCAGGAGCTTGACCCGCTCGACCGACACGTTCTCGGGCACAACCGCAGTGAACGGGTAGCCCTTCACCCTGGCGATCATGGCCAAGCCCGCAGCCGTATTGCCGCTGGAGGACTCGAGGATGCGCTGGCCCGGGAGAAGGCTGCCATTTTTCTCAGCTTCTTCGATCATGGCCTTGGCCGCCCGGTCCTTGACCGAGCCCGCCGGGTTGACCCCCTCCAGCTTGACGAGCACCCGGGCGCGCGGGTTGGGGCTCAGCTCGCTGATGTCGACCAGAGGAGTGTTGCCGATGGTGTCCAAGACGTTGTCGTAGCGGGCCATGGCTCAGCCCCCCGCCACTGCGGGCATCAACGTGACGGTGTCGTCGACGCCCACCTTGGCCTCGAGGCGGCCCAAGTAGCGCACGTCGTCGTCGTTCAGGAACACGTTGAGGTGCCGGTGCATGTCGCCCTCGGGGGTCAGAAGCGAAGGCCCGAGCCCGGGGTAACGGCGGACAAGGTCCGCCAAGACCTCCCGCAAGGTGCCCCCTTCGGCCTTGACGCTGGCTTCCCCGCCTGCCTGTGGGCGCATCATGTTGGGCAAGCGCACTTCGACAGTCACAGCAATCTCCCTCGGTCACCCTGCTCGGCTCGGCCACGGGCTAATCCCGACATTCCTGGTCGCCATAGTAGGCATTCCCACGCCTAAACCGGCGTGAGGACAGGCTCCTCGTGCGCCTGGCCGTCGACGATGCGGTAGCTGCGCAGCACCGGTTCGATGTCGCTGAGGGACACCAGCACGTAGTGCCAGCCGGGGTCGGGCGCCTGGGCTATGTCCGTCGGTGACGGGTAGGCAGGCGTTCGGGTATGGGAGTGCCATACCCCGATCAGGGAGAGCCCGGCCGCCTCGGCCGCCCGGTCGGCGCGCAGCAGGTCGAGCGGTTCCACGGTGTAAAGGCGAGCCGAGCGGGCCGCGTTGCCGGCCGGGTAGACGTCCCCGACCCGGGCGGTCGCAGGGTCCCAGTCGCTCCCGGTGGCCGGGCGGTCCTGGAGCCTCTCGGTAGGGCCACGCTCGCCGTAGGCGCCCGGAGCAGCGCTCTCCGTGCCCGCGAGAAGGCCGCATGCTTCGAGGGGGAGACTATCGAGGCAGTGGGCCACGATGCGCTGCCAGCACTCACCGGGCAACACGAGCACGGCGACGAAACTACCGTTGGTGGGCTGTGACCCCGAAGACCGGCGCGTCGAAAGGGCTGGTGGCGCAGAACCGCCGAGCGCGTTACGACTACGAAGTCCTGGGCACGTACGAGGCGGGGATCGTGCTCGTGGGCAGCGAGGTGAAGTCGTTCCGAGAAGGCAAGGTGCAGCTACGGGACGCTTTCGCCCGCGCCGAGAACGGTGAGATATGGCTGCACGGCATGCACGTCTCGCCCTACGGGTATGCCTCGGCGTTCAGCATGTTCGAACCCGACCGCTCCCGCAAGCTGCTGCTGCACCGCCGCCAGATCGACGAACTGGCCCGCCAGACCCGCCAGGGCCCGCTCACCTTGGTGCCGCTTTCCGCCTATTTCAAGGACGGGAGGGCCAAGGTCGAGCTCGCCTTGGCCCGAGGGCGCCGCGCCTACGACAAGCGCCGGGCCATCGCCGACCGGGAGGCGCAAATGGAGGCCAAACGGGCCATGGGGGCCCGGCGGGGCCGGGCGGGGACGCCGCGAGGTAACGTTTACCCTGGCCACAGGTGATTCACAGGGAAGACGGCTACGACTGGGAACGTTTAACCTAGTGAGTGCTTCGGAGGAGGCCGGCCAGATGAACGACACCATAAAGCTCGGGCGCCTGTGGGGCGTCAAGGTGGGCGTCAACTGGAGCCTGTTCGCTCTCGGCGGGCTGGTCGCCTACTTCTTGGCTACTTCCCGCCTGCCCGCCGATGTCCCTGGCTACTCCCACGAGGCTTACTGGGCTGCGGGCGCCCTCACGGCCGTCGCCCTGCTGGCCGGCGTGCTCGTGCACGAAGCCGCCCATGCCGTCGTCGCCCTCCGGGCGAAGATGCGCGTCGACGGGATCACCCTTTGGTTCATGGGAGGCCTCACCCGCATCGAGGGCGAGAGCCGCAACCCCCTCACCGAGTTGTTGATCGCCCTGGTCGGGCCGCTCGCCAGCGCTGCCCTGGGCGGTGCCTCGCTCGGGCTTTCGGTTCTGGCGCACGGTGCCGGCTGGCAGCTGGCGGCCGGTTCCCTGGCCTGGCTCGGGGCGATCAACCTGCTGTTGGGCCTGTTCAACCTGGTGCCCGCCTCGCCTCTCGACGGCGGGAGGGTGCTGCACGGCCTGGTCTGGTTGGCCACCAAGAACCGGTGGCTGTCCACCCGCCTCACTGCCGGGGCGGGGACGCTCCTCGGCGCTCTGTGCGCGGTGGCGGGCCTCTTGGTCTTCGAGCAAGGCGACGCCGTCGACGGGGTGGTCCTCGCCATCATGGGCTGGTTCGTGCTCGCCGCGGCCAAGCGGGAGCAGCTCGCCGGCCGGGCGCAGCACGTCCTCGGTGACGTGAGCATCTCCGACATCATGCGCCCGGCCGTGATCGCACCGGGCTGGCTCACGGTGAGCGCCTTTTGGTCCGAATGGGTCAAGCCCTACCCTGAGGCCGGTTTCCTCCTCGACCGCTGGGGCGGTGACGGCTGGGCCGGGGTGGTGACCGCCCAGCAGGTCGCAGCCGTGCCCCCGGGCATGCAGTGGTCGGTCAGGGCCCAGGACATAGCCCTGCCTCTGACCATGCCGGCGCCTCCCGGGGACCGCTCGCCCCTCGGCCCGGGCCAACCTGCGCTCGCCATCGCGGGGCGGGCCGGGGCCGCTCTCGCGGTCCAGGACCATGGCGCCACCGTCGGCGTCGTGCTCGCTTCGGACGTTGCCGCCATGGTCGCCCGGGGCACGCCGGTCGCCCGCCGGACCTGGGGCGGCGCCCTGTGGCCGACCACGCCGCCGTCTTCGCGTTACGCCTGAGCGCCGTCCTCGGGTTGCCTGGGCGCCGTCGTCGGGTTACGCCTGAGCCCCGCGCCGGTACCCGGTACCCCCCGTTTGCCCGCCGACCAGCTCTAGCCGGCCCGGGCGCCGGCCAGTGTTGAGCGCCGGCCCCGGCGCAGGACCGGTAGAGGGGCGGGTACACTGGACCAGAGCACATTGACATGGGGGTGACAGGCTTCGACTTTGGCTGTCGAACCGGGAGAAGCGAGCCGTGGTCCCCGGATGCCACGTTAAACAACTGGGAAAACCAATAAACGCCAACAATGGCAATGCGCGTCTAGCGCTGGCTGCCTAATAAGCAGCCCGTCCGTCTGGCCCCAGCCCTGCGGGCCAGGAGCGGGCGTCATAAAGCGGGGCTCACCTTGGGGCTGAGCTAGCCGGTCGCAAGGGAAATCTCAGCTAGCTCGGGCCGACGGCCGGTGCCAGTGGCGAGCCGGCGGCCGACAAAGTTCACTGGCTGCGCTCGGAGAATGCCCGGCAAGGAGTCGAAGGACGCGGGTTCGATTCCCGCCACCTCCACGATTTGCCATGAAAAGCCAACCGGTGTCCTCCTGATGGGCGGGCACCGGTGGCGCGTCCGGGCCGGTTTGGCGCTCGCTGGGTGGGTACGCCAGATGTGTAGACGCAGCGCACGACCGGCCACGTTTACCCCCTGGGCCGCCCTCGTCGCCCATCTCGACCAGTTGGCCGGCGACGTCGACGTCGACCGCCTGGCCGGGCTGCTCGCCTGCCAGTCCACCTCTGCCTGGCAGCGGGCCGGCTACCTCCTGCACCAAGGCGGCCGCCACGACGCCGCCATGACC
>JBOGGK010000271.1:0-3696 GCA_050744045.1 Acidimicrobiales bacterium
CCCCGGGACGGGGCGGCCCCCCGGCAAGCGGTTGCACCCTCGGGCCCAGCGGGGACATCCACCACGTCATCTACATGCAGTTCGACAACACGCACTTCCTGCGCGACAACCCGAACGTGCCCTCGGACATCGAGCAGATGCCGGCGCTGCTCAACTTCATGGAGCACTACGGGACTGTGCTCGACAACGACCACACTCCCCTCATCGCCCACACCGCCAACGACCTCCTCACCTCCGAGACGGGCCTGTACCCGGACCACCAAGGGATCGCTGAAGCCAACAGCTACCGCTACTACGAGGCCGATGGGAGCACGGACACGGCGGGGTCCTTCTCGTACTGGACCGACCGAGTGGACAGTTACACGACCGCCAACGGCCTCGGCATAGGCGACAGCAACTACAACCTCGTGGGGCCGGGGGGCCAGAACGTCCCTGCGCCCTGGGTGCCGTTCACCCGCGCCGGCTGCAACGTCGGCGAGGTCGCGCTGGCCGACCTCGACCTCGAGAACGCCCTGCCCGACGTGGCGACAGTGTTCGGGGCGAGCTCCCCCGAGGCTGCGGACGCAGCCAACCCCAATTTCCCGACCCAAACCGAGTTCCAGGGCTTGGCCGTGCACTGCGCCAAGGGCAATGCCTTCTGCGCCGGCAATCCCCGACCCGTCCCGGACCTGCTGCCTGACGAGCCCGGCGGCTACGTCGGCTACCAGGCCGTGTTCGGGGCGAAGTACCTCGACAACGAGCTCAGCCCGAACGGCCCGCCCGCCAACCTGGACGGCCAAGTCATCACCGACAGCTCCGGCAACGTCGGTTTCCCCGGCTACGACAGCATGCAGCCGGTCAACGCCCTGGCCTACACCCTCGACATGCAGACCCATGGTGTCCCCGTCACCTATACCTACCTGACCGACACCCACGACAACGCGGTCACTGGCAACGGGATGGGCCCGGGGGAGCCCGCCTACGAGGCGCAACTGCACGCGTACAACCAAGGCTTTGCCGACTTCTTCGCCGACTTACAGGCGGACGGCATCACCCCGGCCAATACGTTGTTCGTCTTCGGCGAAGACGAGAACGACCACTACGTCGGGTCCGCCCCCTCTCCGAGCGGCTGCGACGGCGTGAGCACCCCGTGCTCGTACAGCCAGCTAGGCGAGGTCGACACCGACCTGACGGGGCTGATGGCGGGCGAAGAGGGGATAACCACCCCGTTCCAGGTGCATGCGGACTCGGCGCCGTTCATCTACCTGCCCGGCCAGCCGCGAGCGGACGACCCCACCGTGAGGGCCTTCGAGCGGGGCTTGGCCCAGCTGACCGCCCCCGACCCCTACACGGGCCAGACCGTCAAGCTGGCCAACTATCTCGCCGACCCGGTCGAGCTCAACGTCCTGCACATGGTCACTTCGGATCCCGCCCGGACCCCGACGCTGACCATGTTCGCCAACCCAGACTTCTACCTGGAGACGGGGCAGCCGACGTGCTCGGCGACCACTCCCGGGCCGAGCAGCTGCGAGAGCTTCGACACCGCGGTGTGGAACCACGGCGACATCTCCCCTGACATCAACCAGTCGTGGATGGCCTTTGTCGGCCCCGGGGTGAGAAACCTCGGTGTTGACAACGCCTGGGCCAGTGAGGCCGACACCCGGCCCACCCTCATGGCCCTTCTCGGCCTGAAGGACGACTACAGCCACGAAGGGGTGGTGCTGAGCGGGCTGCTGGGCGCGGGCCAGTTCCCGCCCTCGTTGACAAGCCCGGACTACGTCCAGCTGGCCTCCACCTATACCGCCCTGGAGTCCCCCGTGGGCCCGTTCGCCCTGGCTACCTTGGATCTCTCGACCCGGGGCCTGGCGAGCGGCTCACCAACCGACGACTCGGTGTACCAGAGCACTGAGCAGCTGATCGCCAAGCTCGGCAACCAACGCGACGCTCTCGGCAGCCTCATGATCCGCTTCCTGGAAAGGGCTGCCTTCTCTGGCCACCACCTACCACCCGGCCTCGCTTCCCACCTGGTCCAGCGCGGGGACCAGCTCATCCAGCAGGCCGAGCAGCTCGCCGGGGGCCACTGACCACCACGACCGGCCCTGGGGGACAACCTGACCGGCCCTCGGGGAAAAGCGGGCTGGCCCTCGGGGACAAGCCGGCTGGCCCTTGCGGCAGGCGAGGTCGGGGGGGCCGACATGCGGTCCTGTCTCGGGCTCGGGCCGCAAGCGGGATCGCTGCGGCCGCTGCGGCCCGCCCGCCGCTCCCTTCCCGCCCGGGTGTACAAAGATGGCTAAAAACCCATCCGTAACAGCGGCAGCTTTCTGCCGTTATTGACGTTTTGCGGTACGCGGCCGAGGGCTTTTGTCGACTTACGCGCGGATAGCGTAGCTAAAAGCAAAAAGCTCTTCGGCGCGCGTACACAATTGCGCGAAAACCCCCGCCGGTTGGGTGGAGTTAATGTAACCTTGCGCGCGCTCCGCCGGCGTGACAACGGCTTGTCCCCGCACGGTCGCACGTCGGGCCTCCTTCTTTCGCCCCATCACTTCGCGCCCCATCCCTTCGGGCCTTGTCCCTTCGCACCCCAGTCGCAGCCGGGCCGAGCGTCAACGGGCCGAGCGTCAACGGGCCGAGCGTCAACGACTGGGGGCGGACAGGCTCCCTTCTGCTCCCGCCGGGAGGCGGGCCGAATAAATCGAGTAGCCGTCGACATAGCGCGTCACCGCGGTGGCGATGGCCGTCGCCGCGACCATCGGCACCAACAGGTCGAAGCCGCTGTGGGTCAACTCCAATACCAGGGCCAAGGCGGCCAGCGGAGCCTGCATCGAAGCTCCGATCATGGCGGCGGCGCCCACCATGGCGAAGGCGCCGACGGGGGAACCGGGCCAAAGGTGGGACCAGGCCGAGCCCAGGAAGCCGCCCGCCAGCGCGCCGGTGCTGAGCGTTGGCGTGAAGAGGCCCCCGGCGGCACCACCTTTCAGGCATAGGGCGGTGACGACGGGCTTCAGTGCGAACAGGGCGAGGAACAGCAGTAGCGTGCCGTGGCCCACGAAGGCCTGGTGGGCCACGTCTTTCCCGTTGCCGAAGAGTTGCGGGTAGGCGATGCCCACCAGACCGAGCACCCCGAACGCCGCCACCATCGCAGGTACGGTGTGCGCCCCGGCGCTTCGTCGGTAGGACACCCAGCCGATCAAGCGGATGTACGCCGACGACAACAGTCCGACGACGGGGCCGAGCACCACCGCCCAGACCATGAGGGTGGCCGTGAAATGGTAGTCGGGGATGTCGAGGTACGTCGCGTGCTGGGGCAGGTAAAGCCACGCCGTCAACGTCGCCGCGAACGAACAGACGAGAGCGGGGAGCACCACCGGCAGCACGGTCGCCCCCAGCAATACCTCTACCGTGAAGAACGTGCCTCCCAGAGGGACGTTGTACACCGCAGCGAGGCCCGCCCCGGCCCCGCAAGCGACGAGCAACCGCCGCTGGCCGCTGCTCAGCCGGAACCAACCCGACAACGCACTGGCCGAGGCGGCCCCCATCAACTTCGGTGCCTGCTCTCGCCCTATCGAAGCTCCCATGCCGATGACGAACTCGGAGATCACGCCCGTGCCCAGGCACCTTCGGAACGAAAGCCGGGCGTCTCCGTTCCAGATCGCATCGTCGACTTGGGACTTCTCACCTTTGGTGTAACGGCGCAACAAGTACCAGGCGGTGCCGCCG
>JBOGGK010000272.1:0-3405 GCA_050744045.1 Acidimicrobiales bacterium
CAGCGGGGGGTCACGACGTCCCTTCGTGATGAAGTGGTCGGCGAACCCTCCACCGGTGTAGGCGTAGTGGTGCGGGCTGGCGAGGTCCGGCTTGAGCATGCTCGTGAGCTCGGCCGCCTCTCGCGCGTTCATGACCACCTGCTTGTTCATCTGGGGGCGGATCTGGAGGCCATTGGTCGGCAAGAGCGCGATGTCGATGTGGCCGAAGCGTCCCGGCAGCTCGTAGAGCTCGGGGATGACCATGGTGTCGCCGGCGAAGTAGATGGTGTGGCCCCCTCCCTGGAGGACGAAGGTCACCTCGTAGACGCCGTGCTTGCCTGGTGCCGCGGTGACGGTGACTCCGCCGACCTCGACGTGCTCCCAGGGGGCGAGTGCCGTGACGTTGTCGAAACCCTGTCTCTTCGCCCGCGCCTCGACTGGACTGGCGACGACGAGCGGGACGTGGTGGTCCGAATAGGCGGCGAAGGCGGCGAGGTCGCAGTGGTCGTAGTGGTGGTGGGTGATGAGCACGGCGTCGAGCCTGGGCAGCTCCTTTACGCCCAAGGCGATGGGTTCGCCCTGGTGGTAGGCGGGGCGTTCGCTGAACCACGGGTCGGTGAGGAACCTCCGCCCCCCGATCTCGATCAAGTGGCAGCTGTGGGTGACGCGGGTGACGCTCGTGCGGGCCATCGGACGACCTCCTTATCAGTAGGTACTAGTATACAGATGGTCGTCTACTTACGCAAGAGGAGAGGGCAGATGACACAGAAGTCCGGCAAGCCCGCGAGGGTGCGGAATCGTCGTGGGGAGGGGGCGCGCCTGCGAGAGGAGATCGTCGGCGCCGCTCGAGCGCTCCTCGCCACGGCGAACGCCGAGAGCGACCTCAGCATCAGAAAGATCACCCGGGCCGCCGGGGTGACCCCCCAAGCGTTCTACCTCCAGTTCGCCACGCTCGACGAGCTGCTGTTCGCGGTGTACTCAACTGAGTTCGCCGCACTGCACGTCACGCTCGAAGCTGCGGGCGCGGGCTGCGCGCCGGGCGCAGAGGCGCTCCTGGCCATATGCGACGCCTACGTGGTCTTCGCACTCGAGCGGCCGGTCGCCTACCGACTCATGATGGGCACCAAGGGAGCCTTCCACGAGGAGTGGGATCCCCAGAAGCTTCCAGGGTCACCTGTCCTCGCCATGCTGCGCGACGCGCTCGGGGCCGGCGTTTCTAACAGGCGCGGCAGACCTCCACTGGAGGGCGCGGTCGTCCAGCTGTGGGCTACCCTCCATGGCATCGTGACGCTGCGCGACAGCCGCCCCACGTTTCCCTGGCCGCCCCTCGACGAGATGGTGCGTGGCGCAGTCAAATCGGCGATCAGCGCCGTGAAATCGCCAGCGAAGAGGTGATCACCCAGTCGATCAGAGGATGGGCATCGCTCGCGCGAGCGGTGGTCCCCGGAGCCGGCGATCAGGGGCACGCCTCCATCGATCTCGGCGTTATGGCCGTGTTGCCAGGCCTGCGTGCCTAGGGGCCAGCCGAACTTCACACCGTAGCTCGGTTGGGCTGGTAGCGCAGGGCGACGGCGCCCGATTGAAAGTCGTGGCGCTCAACGAGCTCCAGCTCTAGGCGCTCGCGAAGGCCACTGAGCAACGTCGGCCCGTGGCCCGCCACGGTGGGCTGCACGACGAACTCGTACTCGTCGATCAATCCCAGATCCGCCAAGGCCAGCGGGAGGGTCACGCCCCCGACGTACAGGCCTTTGCCTGGCTGCGCCTTGAGCTGCTGAACGACCTTTCGGAGGTCACCCTGCACGAGCTCTGCGTTCCAGTCGACCCGGTCCAGGCTGCCCGACACGACGTACTTCTTCGCCCGGTCGATCGTCTCGGCAAAAGCGATCATCCAATCAGGCATCCAGCCGGGCCACCTTCCCGTCGCCGGCTGCCGCCAGGCCGCCTCCATCATCTCGTAGGTCACCCTGCCGAAGATCAGGGCATCGGCTCGTTCCAGGCTGGCGGCGTGATGGCGATGCAACTCCTCGCTGGGAGAGATCAGCTCATGGTCGCAGCAGCCGTCGAGGGTGACGTCGATCGAGTATCGGAGTGGTCTCATGCTTTGCTCTCCCATGCTGGTCGCAGGCACCTGCCGGACCGTGTTCAGAGGCGAACGCGGCTGCCCCTTCTCATCGGTCCTCCGGTCAGACCTCCTGGGCGGGTGTCTGGTTCGCACACCCGTAGCACCGAAGGTACCAGCGCCCTGTCCCGGAAGTGCCGTTAGGGGCGGCGTCAAGACAGCGCGCTGATCAGCCCGCGATCTCGTCGCCCACGATCCAAGGAACTGGCCGCCCCGGCGCTTGGCGACCGCGGCTGACCGCGCTTGCCCGGGATGCGCCAGCTCGCCGTCCCCCGCCCAAAGGCCGGCGACCATGAATCGTCCGTTGCCCAAGTTGGCTCGGCTGCTAACCAAGCTGGCAGTCACCCTGCGCCTCTCGGAGGCAGAGGCGCCCTCGCTGACATGAGGACCCTGGTGCCCCCGTTGGCTTGGTTGATCACCTGGCACAACCTGTCGGCGCCTGGGGCCCCGGGCAGCGCCCTGTCGAGCACGACCACGTCGTAGGAGTTGCCGGCGAGCTTGCCGGCGCCCTCGTAGGCGACGTCGGTGGCGATGCCCTGGCCGGTCAGGCCCTCGGCCACAAGGTCGGCCAGCGGCCGGCAGTCCTCCACCACCAAGGTTCTCATTTCCTGCCCTCGTTAGCGTGGTCCACCGATGGGGAGGCGCAGGCGTCGACATTTCCGAGAGTGGTTCGCTGCGCGCCGACCTCGGAGAACGAGACGTTCGCTTGTCCGGGGGCTCGAGCCGGGCCGCGAACCGGACGCCTACAGCGTGTCATGCTCATCACCCGCTGAAGGGGAGCGCCGCGGCGATGAGCTTTGGCAGGTCTGCCGGACCTGGGATTCCCGGCACGCTCCTGCCGGACGCGACGAAACGAGGCCGTAGCTGTAGACGCCGCCAGTAGCCGAGAGGCTCTTCGGGGCTGCACACCATCACCGAGGCCTCGAGCCGCTAGCGTGGCAGCGCTTCAGATGACCGTTGGGCCCTTCACGCCGCCGGGGGCTGACCTTCTCGGAGTTCGTCGCGGCGACGGCTACCCGGAGTCAAAGAACTGTTGCGGGGTCCAGGGATCGTGGCTCCCACTCACGCATATGCGGTCAATCGACCTAACAGCCCGGCACGGCTCGTTTTTAGTCAAGTGCGAGTACCAGCCCGCTCAGCGATGTCTTCGTTTCTTACGCCCACACGACACCTACACTCAAACTCAACCGTTAGACATCCAGCCGGTTGGAAGCAGCAACGCGGCTGTACCAGTATCCTGAATCCTTGATTGTGCGTTTTTGACTTCGGAAGTCCGTATAGATCAAGCCGTATCGCTCTGTGTACCC
>JBOGGK010000273.1:0-3529 GCA_050744045.1 Acidimicrobiales bacterium
CCCCGGCGCAGGGCGCGTTTGGCCCTGCCCCGACGCGGGTAGCCAGTGCGAGTGGGGGCAGTTACGGGTGCAGTCAACGAGCTTTTTCGCCGCAGGTTCGGCTACGGGGCCGTCGCCGAGCTGAAGCTGCTGAAGCACCACAAGCGGGACTGGCTCCGGGTGCGCCGGCTGGAACGCAAGCTCGGACGCCAGCTCGCACCCCTCGGCCGCGCCGGGGTCGCCACGATCGTGCCCACCCTCGGGCGCCCAGGCCTCCCCGACGCCGTATCTTCGGCGCTGGCACAGGGCTTCGACGGGGGCCACCGCGTCGTCGTCGTATCCGATGGCCCCGTCGGCCTGCCACCTCTGCCCAAAGACGAGCGCGTGTCCGTCGTCGCCTTGCCAGAGGCAATAAAGTGCCCGGGGGCAATGCGCAACATCGGCATGTCCCTTGTCAGCTCTGACTACGTCGCGTTCCTCGACGAAGACAACACCTGGGAACGCGACCACCTGTCGACGTCCATAAAGGCTCTCGACCAAAGCGGCGCCGACATAAGTTACTCCTCGTGCAGGTGCGTGACCGCCCAGGGCGGCACGGCCGACATGTGGGGCGGCGCCTGGGACCACCGCCGGCTGGGCGACAAAAACTACGTCGACACGAGCGGGATCGTGATCCGCCGCCGGCACCGCTACGCCTGGTCGCGCTACCCCCACGGCACCCGGGGCAAGGACGGGTTCGCCGAGGACTGGGCGCTCATGTTCTGGTATGGCTTTTTCAGGCGGGTGGTGTTCACCGGGAAGGCGACGGTCAACTACACCCTGGGGGAAAAGCACCTGGGCGCCGGCGCACGGGCAGGGCCAGCCGGGCTGTCTTCGGCGTTGGCCGGGGGGCGGCGGCCGGCGGCGCCGTAGGCTTTCTGGGTGCAGCGAGGGGAAGCAGGTGCAGGCGAGGCCAATTTTTGCCCGTGAGCGCGACGGCAAAGCGGCGTTGCACCGAGAAGCCGGAGCCGTCGCCCAAGTCACATCCGGGCGGAGCGGATCGTCGATAGCCCACTCTCGTGTGACATCAGGAAGCAGGCCCTCCTTGCCTCTCGTTGCCACCCGGGCGCGCTGAGGCTCAGTACTTTGAACTTGTTCGCTCCGATGTCGCGCGCCTCGGCGGGGGAGGCTCTCGGGCGGGCTCAGGCGCTAAGGGCCTGGTCGATGTCTTCGACCAGGTCGTCGGGGTGCTCCAAGCCGATCGAGAGGCGCACCATGTCAGGGGTGATCCCCACCTGGGCGAGAGCCTCGGCGTCGAGTTGGCGGTGGGTGGTCGATGCCGGGTGAGCGACCAGCGACTTGGCGTCACCCATGTTCACTAGCCGCTTGAACAGCTTCACCCGGTCGAAAAAGCCGATGCTGGCGTCGTAGCCGCCCACCGGCCCGAAGGTGAGGAGCGGCGGGTAGCGGCCGCCCAGGTACTTCTTCGCTAACTGGTGGTACGGGTGAACCTCGAACCCGAGGTAGCTCACCCAGGCGACCCGGCGGTCGCCGGCCAGGTACTCGGCGACCCGGCGAGCATTATCCTGCTGGCGCTCGAGGCGGACGGCCATGGTCTCCAAGCCCTGGATCAGCAAGAAGGCATTGAAGGGGGCCATGGCCGCGCCTTCGTTGCGCAACCCGACCGTGCGGCAGCGCACGATATAGGCACAAGCGGGGAACTCCCGTGCATAGACAGCACCGTGGTAGGCCGGTTCGGGGGCGTTGAACATGGGGAAGCGCTCAGGGTGGTCCGCCCACGGGAACGTCCCCCCGTCGATCACGATCCCCCCCAGGGTCGTCCCGTGGCCACCGACCGACTTGGTGAGGGAGTGGATGACGATGTCGGCCCCGTGCTCCACCGGCTTCAGGGCGAGCGGGGTCGCAATGGTGTTGTCGACGATGAGGGGCACGCCTTTTTCGTGGGCCACGGCGGCCACCGCCCCGATGTCCACCACGTTGGTGGCCGGGTTCCCGATGCTCTCTACGAACACCGCCTTGGTGCCCTCGTCGATGAGGGGCCCTATCGACGCGGCACGGTCGTCGGCGGCGAACTTGACCCCGACCCCTTCGTTCGGCAGGACGTGGGCGAAATAGGTGTAGGTCGCCCCGTACAGCTGCGGTGCCGTCACGATGTTGGAACCGACCATGGTCAGGTTCCGCACCGAGTAGCGCACCGCCGCTGTCCCCGAGCTGAGCGCCACCGCGCCCGCGCCCCGTTCGAGCGCGGTCATGCGGCGCTCGAGCACGTCCACTGTCGGGTTGTTGATGCGGTTGTAGTGGAAGCCGGGCTCTTGGAGGTCGAACACGGCGGCGGCGTGAGCGGCGTCACGGAAGTCGTGGGCCACGGTCTGGTATACGGGGACCGCGACCGCCCGGGTGCTCTCGCCCTGGTAGCCCGCATGTACTGCGATCGTCTCGTCGTGCACCGGCTTCACTGTAGGGCGCGGCGGCCGGGGCCGCTCCGCCATCGGCCGGCCTGTCGCCTTGGCCGGCTCCGCGAAACGGCTCCGCGTCCCCTCGCGGGCTCGGGCCGTGGTGTTCATTCCCTGACAGTCTTACCGGCCGAGCCAGCCGCCCTTTCAGTTGATCAGGGACTCACGAGGTTGTAGAGCCCGACGAAGAGCCCCTGCCCGGGCACGGGTGCGGGGCCGTCGTGGACGAACTCGACGACGAACTGCTCGAGGTCCCGTTGGATGTCACCGTCGCTGCGTTGCCTGAAGTGGTCGTGGCGGCGCTGGCGATGGCGCTCCCGATCCCGAAACTGAGCCCGAAGGCCCCGGCCGCCATCGCGGCCAGAGCCACCGGTCTTGTGAGCGCGCGTAACATTTATATTTTTCCTTTCTCTTTGCTTGACTTCTAAAGCAGGCCAGGAGGCCGCTTCAGCTGACGGGTGACAGTCAAGCGGATTACTCTTACACACTGCTGGGAGCATCCTGAGAAAGCGTGAAGTAAAGGCATGGCACGTAACGGTACGCGTATTCAGCTCGGCCCGATCGTTCGCTCCATATGAGCGGTTAACGAGAAGACAAAACCATTGCCTGGCTCATTCGAGACGAGTCAGGCGCCGATAGCCGCTCGGAGGTTGGCCAGGCGGTCCCGGTCGAGGGAGTACCAGACCCACTTGCCCCGGCGTTGGCCGTGGACGAGCCCAGCGTCGCCAAGGACCTTGAGGTGGTGGGAGACCGTCGGCTGGGACTTGCCCAGGGGCGCGACGAAATTGCACACGCACACTTCGCCCTCCGGGGCGGAGGCGAGCATGGACAGCAGACGGAGGCGGACCGGGTCGGCCAGGGCGGTGAACCCGCGTGCCAGTTCAGCGGCGTCGGCCACCCCCAAGGGTGCGGCCAGTACGGACGCGCAGCACTCCTCAGGGCCGGCGCCCGCCCTTCCCGCAGCGCGGACAGCGGCCTGGCGGCTGCCGACGGCCTCGGTGGCCGGCCGGCTCGTGGCGCTTTGCCTCAGACCAGGACCACCGCGTACCAGCGCAGTGCCGGTACCTACCAGCCCCGTGCAGGGGCTGTGCGTTATC
>JBOGGK010000274.1:0-5778 GCA_050744045.1 Acidimicrobiales bacterium
GGCGTGCACTCCAGGCTGCACCACAGGTCCCAGTTGCACTGGATGCACCGCCCTGTCCAACCTAACCTGACGGTGCAAGCCAGTATAGAGCGCCGAGACGTCGGCGAAGTTGCCGCCGACAGCATGACAGGAGCAGGGGATGCGTGCAACAGCGGGCTTGGTGCCCGCCGCCGTGGCTGCGGTCGCGGTCGCTGTTGCAGTCGCGGCCGCGACCGGGGGCGCCGCGGCAGGGTCGATCACCGCGGCCCCGGCCCGCCTGTCCGCACGGGTGAGCGACGGCGCGGTACCGGCGGCGGCCCTGCAGGTAGCCGCCCGCCCGCTAGTCGCTTTGGCCGGCGCCGTCCCTGCGGCAGGGGCAGAGGCAGGTGCCCAGCTGCTCGGGCCCGCGTCGCCCGCCGCCGTGCTGAAAGCGCACCTCTACTTGCGCCCCAGCGATGGGAAGGCCCTCGAGTCGTTCGTTGCGGCCGTCTCCACGCCCGGGAGCGCCTCTTACCACCATTTCTTGACCGTCCCCCAGTTCGCGACCCGCTTCGGGGCAAGCCCGGCCGAGATCGGCGCTCTGGACCAGTACCTGCGTACTTTCGGCCTCTCGGTCGGCGCTTTGGCCCGTGACCACTTGGCCCAGCTCGTGAGCGGCCGGGCGGGCGACTTCGAGGCGGCCTTTGGCACGGAACTGCAAAAGCTACGCACTGCCAAGGGTGCCCGCACCGTCTCGTGGGCGTCGGTGCCGAAGCTGCCCGCCGGTGTCGCCGGGACCGTGTCCTTCGTGGGCGGCCTCGGTCCCCCGGCCACCCACTACGACAACCTCGTGAGGTTCCCGAAGCCGGCTCGGTTCCCCCACGGGCTGGTCCAGGGTGCTGGCTCTGACGGCACAGGGACGAAGCAGGCGGCCGCCACCTGCAGCGGCATGGCCAGTGCCGGGCTTACCCCAGCCCAGTTGGCCTCCGCGTACGGGCTCACCGGCTTCTATGCGAGGGGGGACAGCGGGCAGGGCCAAACCATCGGGCTCATCGAGTACGCCCTCGCCGATACGGCGGCGATCTCTGCCTTCCAGGCGTGCGCTGGCTCGTCGTTGACCATCTACTACGACCCGACCAGCTCTCCACCCTCCCAGGTCGACTCAGAAGTGGCAGCCGATGTCGAAGTCGTCGCCGCCCTGGCCCCCCGGGCGACGGTGGAGGTGTACGAGTCGGACCAGTCGGGCACGGGACTGGGGCCGTGGCAAATGGCGGTCTCCGGTGGGGCCGGCGACCCCTTGCCCGATGTCATCTCGTCTTCGTGGGGAGCGTGCGAGGCGGGTACGGGAATGGGGGCGGGCTACTATAAGACCGAGGAGACCCTGTTCGAAGAGGCGGCTGCGCAGGGCCAAACGGTGTTGGTGGCGTCAGGTGACGACGGCTCGGAGGGCTGCTTCGACCAGTCGGCCAGTAGCACCCTCGCCGTCGATGACCCCGCCTCGGCTCCCTACGTCACTGCAGTGGGTGGCACCGCCAGCGACACTACCACCGGGCCGCAGTACGTCTGGAACAGCCGGGGCGCCACCCCGGCCAGTTGCCTCGGGACGGGCTGCGCGAGTAGTGGGGCCAGTGGCGGGGGCGCCAGCGACATCTGGGCCCGCCCCGCTTACCAATCGCCCGGCCTGCCCCAGTCGAGTGAGTGCCTCCTCGGCGCCCAGGGCTGCCGTGAGCTCCCGGACGTCTCCGCCCTGGCCGGCGATCCCTATGCGCAGTACTGCTCGACCAGCGTCTGTGGCGGCGGCAGCCCCTGGGTCGGTTTCGGGGGGACGAGCCTGTCAGCGCCCTCGTGGGGGGCGGCGGTGCTGCTGAGCGAAGGCCTTTGCACATCCCGGGCCGGCTTCCTCAACCCGCTGCTGTACCGCGAGCCCTCCTCGCTCACCGGTCGGGTGACATCTGGTGACAACGACCTCACCGGGACGAACTCGGGCCTCTACTCGGCTTCGCCCGCGGGCGGCTACTCGATGGCCGCTGGGCTGGGCTACCTGGGTGGCGCATCCCTTCCCGGCGGCGCCCTGTGCGGGCCTGGCAACGTCGCCCCGACCACTACGACCGCTCCCGCCAGTCCGACCACGACGACGCCACCAGGCGGTACGCCGACGACCACGGCCGTGCCCGGCCCCACGACGACGGCACCTCCGGCCACCGGCCCCCCTTCCCCGCCTTCAACGGTACCGGTGCCGCCCAGTGCCACGGTGCCACCGACGGCGTTCGCTTGCTCCAAACCGAAGGACGTGACCGTCGCCGGTGCCCCGGTGGCGATCGCCGCTTCTGCGCACAACGGGTGTGCCGGCTACTGGGTGGTGACAGCGCAGGGCCAGGTGGCCGCGTTCGGGTCAGCGGTCAATTACGGGTCAGCCCGGGCGGGAAACCTGAAGGCCCCGGTCGTCGCCATAACCGCCACGCCGGATTACCTCGGCTACTGGCTGTTGACGGCCAAAGGCCGGGTCCTAGCTTTCGGGGACGCCCAGTCCTATGGGGACCTGCGCCGCCTGCGGTTGAGCGCTCCCATGGTGGGGCTGGCGGCGACGCCTGACGGCGGAGGCTACTGGATCGCAGGTAAGGACGGGGGGGTGTTCGCCCTCGGCGACGCCAATTTCTACGGGTCGATGGGCGGCCGGCACCTCGACCGGCCGATCACCGGGATGGCGCCCGGGCCTCGGGGCAAGGGTTACTGGCTGGTGGCCTCCGACGGGGGCGTGTTCGGCTTCGGCGACGCCAAGTTCTACGGGTCGATGGGCTCGGCGCCTTTGAACTCCCCCGTAGTAGGTGTCTCTGCCGGGCCCGGGGCAGCCGGGTACCGCTTGGTGGCGGCTGACGGCGGCATCTTTTCCTTCGGGGCGCCCTTTTACGGGAGCCTGGCCAGTAAGCGGCCCCGCGTGAAGGTCATAACGATGGCACCGAGCGTGGACGGCAAGGGTTACTACCTCTTCGGTGCCAACGGCGACATCTACGCCTACGGTGATGCCGCCTACTTGGGGAAGGCTCTTACCTGACCGATCGCCCGGCGGACCGCAGCGCGGCGGTAGTGGGCCCGCCTGCAAGCATTCCCGGTTACAAGTAGGCCCAGCCGAAAGCCCAGGCCCAGCTGCAAGCAGGCCCGGCTACAGGTCAGCTACCGCAGGGACGACCTCGTGGCCGATGACCTCCAGAGGGGACAGCTCAGCGACCCGGGCCACAGAACCGTGCGCCGCTTGGGCACCAAGAGACGCCAGGCGGTGAAGGTCTTCCACCACCTGGCCCGCCCTTTCCCCCTTCTCGCCGACATCGAAGTTGTAAAGGACGGTCTTTTCGATCTCGTCGTAGGGCCGTCCCTCGGACTCGCAATGGCCACGCAGCACTTCGAACTTGCGGGCCACATCGGCACTGGCGAACACGTTGCAAGCCTGGGCGTAGCGGGCAACGAGCCGCAGCGTCTTTTTCTCGCCCGAGCCCCCGATGAGGATGGGCGGATGGGGCCGGGAAACCGCTTGGGGGGAGTTGAGCGTCCGCTCGAGCTGGTAGTGTTGGCCCTGGAAGCTCCCGTCGTCGCCGCCCCACATCTGCAGGCAGATCTGGAGGATCTCCTCCAGCCGCTCGTAGCGCTCGGCCAGGGGCGGGAAGCACAGGCCGAGCCCTCTCGCCTCTTCTTCGTTCCAAGCGGCCCCGATCCCGAGCCACGCCCGCCCCCCGGAGAGGGCGTCCAAGGTGGTGACGGTCTTGGCCAGCAGGCCCGGGCTGCGGTAGGTGGCGCCGGTGACCATGGTCATGAGCGACAACTTCTCGGTCTTCGCCGCCACGTAGCCGAGCGTGGTGTACGCCTCCAGCATCTCGTGCTCGGGGGGCCCGATCACGTGGATCTGAAAAAGGTGGTCCATGACGGAGAGCCGGTCAAAACCTACGTCCTCGGCCAGCCGAGCTATCTGGGTGAGCTTGGCTGGGAGGTTGGGCACCCCCCCGGGCCAGGTGAAGTTGCTGACGTGCAGGCCTAGCTTCATTCGCGCATCGTAGGGGCGGTGCCGGACCGCGAGCAAGGTAGCTGGCAGGTCAGACGAGCAGCAAGATGGCGACCGCCGTCCCGACGGCTACGATGAGCGACCGCAGCACCGGCTGGGGCAGGTGCCGGCCCACCCTGCCCCCTACCTGCCCGCCGACCACGGCGCCGGCCGCCAGGACGGCGGCAGCCGGCCAGGACACGTGGCCGCTGAACGCGAAGATCACGCCGGCCACCAGGTTCGCCAGCAAAGCCAGCACGTTCTTGACCGCGTTCAGGCGCTGGAGGTGGTCGGCGATGAAGATCGCGAGCACAGAGATGAGGATCACGCCCTGCGCGGCGCCGAAGTAGCCCCCATAGACCCCGGTGGCGAAGATGGACGCTGCCAGGACCTGGCCCTGCAGGTTCCGGCGCGCCCGCGCCGGCCCGGGGCCCCCGGTCCCCGGCCCTCGTCGGGCGCCGGCCCTGGCCTCGCTGGCCGCCAACCGGCGCCTCACGCTCGGCTGGACCAGGACCAGAGCGCAGGCCAGCAGGATGAGCCAGGGGATGGCGCGCCGGAACGCCGTGCCCGGGAGCGCCAGCAGGAGCACCGACCCGGCGGCGCCGCCCGCGAGCGAGAAACCGCACAGGTGCAGGAGCCGGCGCCTTTGCTCTGGGCCCCGCAGCTCCCGGCGGTAAGCGTGCACGCCGCTCATCGACCCCGGGACGAGCCCGATGGTGTTGGACACGTTGGCCACGAGGGGCGGGTAACCGAGGGCGAGAAGGGTGGGGAAGGTGATCAGTGTGCCCGAACCGACGACGGTGTTGATGGTGCCAGCAGCCAGGCCGGCGCCGGCGATGGCTAGGGCAGACAGCGCATCCATCCGGCCCGGCTTATACCGCCTGGGGCCGGGGCCACAATTTCTTCACCGGCCGGGCGGCCGGAGGGCCAGCCTCCGAGCCGCCAGTAGAGCCAGACCGGCGAGCCGGAAAACTACCCACCCCGCCGAGCAGGCACCGCGCCTTACTTATTCCCACTCGATGGTGCCCGGCGGCTTGCTGGTGATGTCGAGCACCACCCGGTTGACCTCGCCTACCTCGTTGGTGATGCGGGTGGAGATGTGGGCCAGTACCTCCCAAGGCAGCCTGGAAAAATCGGCGGTCATGGCATCTTCGCTCGTGACCGGCCGGAGCACCACCGGGTGGCCGTATGTGCGGCCGTCGCCCTGCACCCCTACGGAGCGGACGTCGGCCAGCAGCACCACGGGGCACTGCCAGATGTCGCGGTCGAGCCCGGCTCGGGATAGCTCTTCGCGGGCGATGGCGTCAGCTTGGCGCAAGACGGCGAGGCGCTCCTCGGTGACGGCTCCGACGATCCTTATGGCCAGGCCGGGCCCGGGGAATGGATGGCGCCACACGATCTCCTTGGGCAGGCCGAGATCCTCGCCTATCGCTCTCACCTCGTCCTTGAAGAGCCGCCGCAAGGGTTCGACCAACTCGAAGTGCATGTCCTCGGGGAGCCCGCCGACGTTGTGGTGGCTCTTGATGGTGGCCGCCCCTTGCCCCCCGCCCGATTCGACGACGTCGGGGTAAAGGGTGCCCTGCACGAGGAAGCGCACCTCGCCGGCGTGCTCTGGCCCCTCCGCCCGGGCCAGGTCCTTCGCCGCCCCTTCGAAGGCGCGGATGAACTCACGGCCGATGGCCTTGCGTTTGGCTTCTGGGTCCGCCGGGCGCGCCAGGCCGGCCAGGGCGTCGAGGAACTGCCGGCGTGCGTCCACGGTGAGCAGCCGGACCCCGGTCGCTCTGACGTAG
>JBOGGK010000275.1:0-2032 GCA_050744045.1 Acidimicrobiales bacterium
ACCCTGGCCCTGGAGCTGCTCAGGGCCGGTACCGGGGACGTTGGTACGGCCTACGCCGACGCCGGCCACGGACAGCGACACCGGCGGGGCGGGGTGGATCTCCGCCGACGCTATCCCCGGGTCGGCCATGGGGTCGAGCGGCGGGGGTACCTGGGTGACCTCGGAGGTGCTGGTCTCGAGGCCGATCGGGACCACGACGCCGTTGCGACCCTGGCGCGACGTGAGCAGGGCCTGGGAGACGCCGGCGTGGAGGGGCGACACGGCCTCGATCTCGGCCCAGAGCTCCTCCAGGGATCCGACGCCGAGGTCGGCCCCGAGGCGCGAGGCCAGCTCGACCGCGATCATCCAATCGGGCCGGGCGGCGCCCGGGGCGGTCACCTTCTGCCCGAGCCACGTGAGCCGGCCCTCGATGTTGGTGAAACTGCCCCGCCGTTCGGTGTAAGTGGCCGCGGGCAGGACTACGTCGGCGTGGGCGGTGCTCTCGTTGGCGAAGGCGTCCACCGCCACCACGAAGCCCGCGCCCTGGAGGGCGAGAGTGGCCAGGGCCTTGTCGGGGCAGTCGGCGATCGGGTCGGCGCCGAGGAGGAAGATGGTGCCCATCTGCCCGGCCGCCGCTCGCTCGAGCACAGCGAGGGCCCCGAGCCCCGGCTCGCTCGGCAGCGAGGCGCCCCAGTGCTGCTCGTACCAGCGGCGCCCGTCCTCCAGGCTCACCCGCCCGGGCAGCAGGCCGGGGGCAAGGCCGAGGTCGATGGCCCCGTGCACATTGGAGCGGCGCAGGGCCGGTAGGAAGGCGACGCCCGGCAAGGTCGCAAGCGTCAGGGCCGCCTCGGCCGCACCCTCGGCCGGCTCGGCCACCGACGGCCGGCCGATCACGACCGCCACCCGACATGTTGCCCCGCCCGCTTCCTCGTCGGGCGCGCTCGCTCGGGCCGTGCCTTCGCCGGCCCCCGCCCCCGTGGCCGCGGCGATGGCAGCCCTGGCCCGCTCGGCTTCGGCCGCGGGCACCCCGGCCACATCGGCGGTCACCGCTTCGCGGCCGCAGAGCGCCCGGGCCAGCTCCGCCAGCTGGCCCGGGGAGTAGCGCAGGCTCTGGCCGGCGCGCGACGTGAGGCCGGTGGGGGCTGGGCTGATCTCGATGAGAGGGGCGCCCCATTCGACCACGGCGTGGCGCAGGCGCAGGTGGAGGACCGGCAGTTCCTCTTTCAAGTCGGGGGCGATGGTGACGATGAGCGGGGCGGTGCAGACCTGGTCGATGGTGGCCCGGGGCAGGCTCGCCACCACGTCCGCGGGGAGCCCGTCGCCCAACTGGGCGTCCACGTTGTCCGTGTGCAGCACCGTGCGGGCGAGCTTCGACCAGGCGTAGGCGTCCTCGTTGGGGAGCCGGGCGCCGCCGATCAGCGCTACGCGTTCCCCACCGGCGCCGTCCAGGTGGCTGGTTATCTCGGCGTAGGCCTCTGCCCAGCTCGCCTCCACCAGCTCTGTGCCCCCCTCGGCGGGCCTGCGCACCAGGGGCCGGGTCAGGCGCTCGGGGCTGTTCAGGGCCTCGAAGCCGAAACGGCCCTTGTCGCACAGCCACCCCCAGTTGACCGGGTCGCTGTCGACGCCAATGAAGCGGACCACCTGGTCAGAGCTCGACTGCGCCGCCACCCGGCAGCCCACCGCGCATAGGGTGCAGGTGGTCTCCACCTGCTCGAGGTCCCAAGGCCGGGCCTTGAAGCGGTACGGCTTGGCCAGCAGCGCCCCCACCGGGCAGATCTGCACGATGTTGCCGCTGAAATTGGAAACGAACGGCTGGCCCGGGTAGATGGCGACCTCGGTCGTGTCGCTGCGGGCGGCGAAGTCGATGCCGGCATCGCCGGCGACCTCTTCGGCGAAACGGGTGCAGCGGGCGCATTGGATGCAACGCTCCCGGTCGATGTCTATCAGGGGGGAAAGGGGGACGGGCTTGTCCCAATGGCGCTTCTCCTCGACAAAGCGCGTCTCGCCGGGCCCGTAAGCGAGGGTCTGGTCCTGGAGCGGGCACTCCCCCCCC
>JBOGGK010000276.1:0-18355 GCA_050744045.1 Acidimicrobiales bacterium
GCACAGCTCGGCCACTCGAAGGCCTGTCGCGTACAGGGCTTCGATGTCGTAGGTGAGCGCGTGCAACGAGCGGCGCAGCTGGTGGGCTGCCGCTATCAGGTCGAGCAGTTCGCTTTCCTGCCACAGATACGGTGTCGGACGCTGGTAGCGGGCAGCGAAGACGTCAAGGGCGGGATCTCGGTCGCCGGGTCGATCGCTTGCAGGTAGCGGGCGAAGCCGCGCACCATGCCGAGCCGCTGCGCCCACACGATCGGCTGGACACCTTGTGAGAGAGCTGGGCGAAGGAGATAGCAAGCTCGGTCGTGATGGTTCTCGCCCCGGCCGCATCGAGATAGTCGACGAAGTGGGTGAGCAGAGGGCCGTGCAGGGTCGCCCTGAAACCCAAAGATCGCCGTAGCCGCAGATACTCCTTGGCATGCTGACCAAGGTCGGTCATCGTCCCTCCTCTCCCGGCCACGGCTGCGCCACAGCGCGCAGCCCCTCCACGTCGACGCGGGCGTACTCCACCGCGGTGGAGATCGCGCGGTGACGGAGGACCTCGGCGATGTCCGGCAGGGGGACCCCAGCGTTGGCCATCTGGCAAGCCAAGGTGTGGCGAAGCCGATGCGCCCCGACGATCGGCACGCCCACCCGCACACAGGCCCCGCGCACAATCCGAGACCCCGTTCGTGGTGAGGGGTCCGACCGGTGCGACAGTTCCCAGGAACACCTCGCGATGCACGGTCTGCTTCGGGCGCCCCCGCAGCAGAGAGGCGGCGATCGCCTCACCGACATCGCTGGGCAGCGGGAGACGGTCCTCGTGGCGTCCCTTGACGCGCACCACGACCTCGCCGGCCCGCCAGTCGATGGCACCGAAGCGCAGGCCAGCCACCTCACCGGCCCGCAGCCCGAGGCGGAGCAAGACGAGCAAAACGGCATGGTCGCGGCGGCCCTTGGCCCGCCGTCGGTCGCAGGACCGTAACAGGGCGTGCGCGTTCTTCTGGTCGATCCCCATCGGCAATGACGATCGGCGTCGGCGGGCGACAGAAAGGGCCGCTGAAGGACAAGTCGTTCGGCGTCAGCCCCTCAATGAAGCTGAAGCGCAGGAACGCGCGCAGAGCAGTCACAAACAGCTTCGTCGCGGCGACCGACACCGATGCCAACATCTCCAGCACGGCAGCGGTCACGTCGCTCGCGGTCAAGTTGATCAGATCACCGTTCAGAGCACCCCCAGCAACGAAGCGACGGGTCCGAGCAACGTAAACCGATGCCGTCGAAACAGCAACCGCCCGCTCAAGGAGCAAGAACCGCTCGAAAGACCCGAGCAGCGCTTCGCTTCGCGCGGCACGTAGATCATCAACATGAGGCCGTCTCGCCCCCTGTTCTTCAAGGACCTCCAACGTCTGGACCAGGGCGCGTCTGGAGCACACGCGACCCCCATCGCGCCGTCGTGGCAGCTCGTCCAGGAACTCCTCGAGCCGCTTCTCGCCCAGGTCCGCCGCGCCAAGGCCGTGCTCTTGCAGCCATCGGCTGAGACGTGTTACGTGCCTCACCTCGCGGACGACCGACCGGGCCGAATACCCGCGGGCCCTCAACTTGACCCTGTAATCGTCAACAAACGGTGCCAGTGGCCCGGCGATCGCCGCTCCCGACACCTCTCTCGTCCATCGTGCCATACGTCCTCCTTCTCCATGGACCGGAGACAGGAGGATGGCTCAGACAGCGTGGATTATGCCGACCTCCTCGCCCCGATCGCCGCCTCCACAAAGAGTCCTCCGCGAAGGTGGGCATAAACATCCCCGGGCCAACCAGAAGGAGCCTCGCCACCGCTACCTACCCCGGTGGCGACCGACGGAGGGCAAGGTAAGCTTGTCGGACCCGCCCTCGGTGGCGGTCACACGCTAGCAACCATCCATGTCCTCAGCTGACCTTTCTGTCGAGCCGGGAGGTGGCTCCAACCCGGCATGCCTTATTTGTGCCTAATACGAATCGTGCCAGAGGGCGTCAACCCGCTGTTGCCCCGCTCATTTCGGTTGGGCGGTGAGACGAGACGAGTCCGACTGAGGCCGAGGGCGGTCCCGGCGGCTCGTCGAGCGCGGGAAACGTAACCGCTATCGAAAGGCCACCGTTGGCTCCGGCAATCGCCGCAACGCTGGCTCGGTGCGCGGTGGCAATGGCGCGGACAATGGAGAGGCCCAGCCCATGCCCATCTCTGCGATGGGACCGGCGCGGATTGAGTCGCTGAAAGGGTTGAAAGAGACGCTGAATCTCGGCCGGATCGATGACAGGGCCGGTGTTGGTCACCGTGAGCACGGCTTCGCCGCCTTTGCTACCGACCGATATTTCGACACGGCCACCGTCGATGTTGTGCCGGATGGCGTTATCGACAAGGTTGGCGACCAGCGATTCGACGAGCCGCGGGTCGCCATCGATGGGAGCGGGTTCGATGGCAGCGTCGATGTCGAGATTGAAAGAGCCAGTGTCGCTGCGGTCGTGCAAAACCCGTTGCGCGATCACGGCGAGGTCGAGAGGTTTGCGTTCGTCCAGGCCCCCTTCGCTAGAGGCGAGGGTGAGCAGTGCTTCGATCAGGGTTTCTTGTTCCCGGTTGGAGGCAAGAAGTTCCTCGGCGGTCGATTGCCACACTTCTGACGTTGAAGGATCGCCAAGGGCAACTTGTACCAGGGTGCGCTCTCTGGTGAGGGGGGTCCGCAGCTCGTGTGAGGCGTTCGCGACGAAGTGGCGCTGCGCGTCGAACGCAGTGTCGAGCCGCCCAAAGAGATCGTCAAGGGTGTCGCCGAGCTCCTTGAACTCATCTTCCGGGCCGTCGAGAGCCAGGCGCTCGTGAAGGCTGGTCGACGATATCCGTCGGGCGGTGCGGGTGATGGTCCGAATGGGTCGCAGCATCCTCCCAGCGACCAGCCAACCGGCGAGGAGGGCGAGGACGGCCAGGATGGCGAGGGCGATTCCCGAGTTGACGAGAAGCTCGTGCGAGTCGGCGGCGCGTTGTGCCGCTTCTGTGGAGCCCGCCTGTGCCAGTTGATGTACTGCCTGTGCAAGCTGATGCTGACCCTGTGCCAGCTGATGCTGAGCCTGCGTCAGCTGGTCCTGGACCTTTTGAGCAAGCCGGGGCGGCCCAATGGTCACGACAGACGAAGCTTTCCCTCCTGCGAGCTCGAGTTGAGCCTGCCCCAGTTCCTGCTGAGCCTGTGATAGCCCAGGGGACACGAGGGTGTGGACCGTCCTTGTGCCCTTCGGCAGAAGCTCGAGATTCTGAATGGATGAGGTGTGAGGGACCTTCGGTAGTTGCGGCGTCTTGTAGTTCGTCGCGCGCTCGAAAAGGACATAGGTGGCGGCGAGCAATGCGACACCGGAGAAGAGGAACAGCCCCCCGCAGAGCGCGGTAAGCCGCAGGCGGGCGGTGCGACGAGGCAATCGCAGCCAAGACGGCGGTGCGAGTCGGAATCGGGAGAGGTGCATCATGGTCCTCCGATGCGGTATCCGCTCTCGCGGACGGTTTCTATCACCGGTGGATCGCCGAGCTTGCGACGCAGCCGGCCGATGGTAACGGTAACGGTGCTGGTGAACGGATCGATGTGCTCATCCCAGACCTTTTCGAGCATCTCTTCTGCGGAGACGGGCTTCCCGTCGGCAGCGAGCAGACACTCCAGTACCGCGAGTTCTTTATGGGTGAGCGCGAGAGGCAGGCCGGCGCGAAACGCGACTCGCCGGAACGGATCGAGACGCAGATCACCATGAGCAAGCTCGGCTCGCGGCGTGGCTGGACGTCGGCCCACGGCTCGGATGCGGGCGACCAGCTCGGTGAACTCGAAAGGCTTGGGGAGATAGTCGTCGGCACCGAGTCCGAACCCCTCGACGCGGTCGGTGACCGTGCTGGCGGCGGTCAGCATCAGCACACGGCTCGTCGACTTGTCGACGACGAGAGTTCGGCAAATGTCGTCGCCGTGAGTACCAGGCAGGTCGCGGTCGAGCACCACCACGTCGTAGTCGTTGGTTGCAAGGTGGGTAAGCGCGTCGTCGCCATCGAGGGCGATATCCACCGCCATGCCTTCACGTCGCAGCCCGACCGCTACCGCACTCGCGAGCACTTCGTCGTCCTCGGCTATGAGCACCCTCATGTCTCGATCATAACTGACACGTCCTGAAATGCGTGGGCGCCCACTCGGACAGGGAAAAGCCGTTTGCTCGTCCCGTCGCCGAGGATGACAGGTTGTCGGTGACACCCGGCCAACAAAGTTTTTGTCAGCCTGCTGTTACCCGCCACCTGCTACAACTTCACTCACACCGGTTTGAGGCCGAGGAGACGGAGCAGGTGGACGACAAGGAACGCTCTCACAGCGGCGGTCGCGCTGAATTAGGTGCGCATCGAGGATGGCAAATCCGGAACGGTTGCGCTCGCTGCCCTGCTGGCCGCGGTGGGCTTCGGTCTGTCGGCCTGCGGAGGCGGGTCCGCGTCGCCCGGCGTCGCGAACGCTGGGTCGAGCACGACGACGACCGTCGCCGCGTCCGCATCCAACTCCTCTGGGGAATCGACCGTCGCGTCGGAGGAACTCCAGTTCGCGCACTGCATGCGATCCCACGGGGTGCTCAACTTCCCGGACCCGAGCGCCAGCGGTGGCTTCCTTAACGCCATCGCCGCGGCGCACATCAACGCCCAGTCGCCCACCGATCTGGCCGCCGAGGGAACGTGCAAAAAGTACAGCCCCGCTGGGCACTTGACCCCGGCCCAGAGTGCCGCCGAAAACGCCAAGGCAGTTCAGTTCGCGCAGTGCATGCGATCCCACAGGGTTCCGAACTACCCCGAGCCGATATCCGGGCCCGCTGGGGGGCAGGCCGTCAACCTCGGCCCCGAGCACATCGATCCCAGCAGTCCGACCTTCCAGGCAGCCCAGAGCGCCTGCCAGAAGGTGGTTCCGGGCAGCAAGTGACTGTCGACTCGAACTTGCGAAACGAAGAAGCCGCTATCGCTCGCTCCCTTCAGGCGGGCCTCGCCTCACCTTTACCGTCTCCTCAGAACGGCTGACAGGCCGCCACTTCGCACAGCGTCGAGCTTGGTTGCGGCGGCAAGGTCGACCTCTGGAAAGAGATGGCCGTAGCGGCCGTACGTGAACGCGACGCTGGTGTGACCTGCTCGCCGCGCGATCTCCGAAGGATCGACGCCAGCCGCGGCAAGAAGCGCCACTCCAGTGTGTTTCAGGTCATGGGGACGAAGCGGGAGAGCCCGGCTCGTTCCACAGCGGGTCGCCAGACGCGCGTTCGCCAGTCACTGGTCCTCCACGGCAACCCGCTTGGAGTGGTGAAGAGATGGGCGCCGCTCCGGAAGCGTGCGACATGAAGCCGGAGGTCGACGACGACGGAAGGTGTGGCCGGTGCCACGCGAGACGCAAGACGGTCCACCCACGCCACTTCGTGGGTCAGCTCGACGAGCTGCGCGTTGCCAAGTTCCGGCAAAATATGGCAGTCAAGCACGATCCGATCGCGCGCACGCGTCGAGGCCCTATGACCGGTCCGCGTGAGCCACCACCTCTCCGCGACGACTGCAACGCGCAAACGCGCCCTTGCTGGCTCGATGATTCCGCCCCGCACCCGACTGCTTCGCTCGTCGGCGATTGCGTCGAGGGCCGCTTGCCGCGAGTCATAGCTGCCGAGCGTCAGCTGTCGCCCGAGTTGTGACACCCTCGCTTGCCAAAGCCCACTTGGCAGGTGACGGATCGACCCTGCCGAGGGCCTACCCACGACGAGCTGCCGATCGGAAGAGTGTCGGTTGCTCGTGCCTAATAGATGCCGGGAACGCATCGGCCCTCTTCGACTGGGCGAGTCGGGTGCCTTGTCTGGCTACCCGCCTGAACTGCGCTGATTTGTCGGTATCGGGGTCTTCGCGCGCGGGCTCCATCTGGCACTGTGTGCGTAAGGTGTGCTGCCTCAGACGCCCCTTTCTGTGAACCAGATGTGAGCCCTTAGCAGGTCAGCTGCCATGCCGGGAGGTGTCGTGGGACTGCGATCCCTTCCTCGTGCCTCAAGGGTGCCTTATGCGGAGAGTATCGGCTGACGAACGGGGGGCCTTGTGGGTGAAAGCATAAAGTAAACCAGCAAGTGCGCGCTCCTGAGCCGTGCTGGTCAGAGTCGGCGTCCAGGATCGTGACTGTTTCCTCGGGAGGGACCTCCCTGTCGAGAGCTTCCTCAGGGATCACGTCGAAGTCGACGGCGGACCCCTCCCTTGCCCCTATGGCGAGCGCCTGGACGAGCTTGTGGCCGACGACCTGTGCCTCGTTGCGGTCGAGGTCACGGTACCTGGCTTCCTTGTGGAACGAGAACGCGCTGATGACGAGGCGCCGCTGGACCTCCCAGCCGCTTTGGCCCGCGACCGCCTCCTCAAGGAGTCAAGCGCGGCGGCGAAGTGCTGGGCTATTGAGCGTTACGGACAGAGCCGCTGAAGCCCTTGGCTGCCATCCTCGTCCCCTGTGGCCCGCCCTCTTCGTGCGACAAGAGCGGTGGATAGGACAGCGAGGAACGCGAGCATAGCCCCGGGAAGAACGCGTTGCTGTGAAAGGAGGATCAGGTCTCTGACGGGACTCACCGCCACGCGGGCGAGGTCGACGAAGTCCCATTACCACGACCAGCTCGGCGGGGCTCATCGGGACGGCCGGGCGCCGGCAACCCACGACGGCACCGGAGCGCGAACGACGGGTCGAGGAAAGCGGCCCGGTTCGAGGACGTCGAGGGCCACGAGGGCATCCGGGCCATCCGTGACGGCCACCACCGCCCTTCGGGGGAAGGCCACCCATTCGAGGGCGCCACCGGGGCCAGGTCGAGGGACTCCGAGGTCATCGCCGCCACCAGAGTCACGCCCCCGGGGCACCAGTTCGAGCAAGTTCTGAGCACCGGCCGTTCGGCAAGACCTGCTCGACGGGACCCATCCGGCAGGCTACCCGGTCATGGAGGCAGGCGCCACGACGGGCCACCTCCTTGCCAGCGCCGGGCCGAACCCCGGCCCGAGCCGTTTTCAGCCGGGCGTGGTGGGACCGTCCAAGTGGTCTAGACCGTTAGACTCAATTTATGCTCAAACTGAGCTACCTTCGGCTTTGCTGAGTTACCCTCGGCTGACAAGCCCTCCCGGTCGCACCCGTTTTGACCTGTGCTTTTCTTTGCAGGGCAGGGCTCCTCTACCGCTTACTACCCGGCCTTGTAGCGAGGTTTAACTAAGACCGCTGTCTCTCCCGCCCGTCTGGTAGCCAGAGGGGGTCCGCTCCACGCTGCTGGCGGGCGAACACCGGACAGGCACTAGGTGGAGCTCCGCCCAGCTAGCTCTCGCCGGTCGGCGTTCAGTATTATGCAGCCCTTGCAGTTTACAGGTCTTCAACGCCGGCTTTGCTGGGGTGCTGCGCGATAGGCGCGCTCGAGCTGACTATTCCGGTCCCGGGAAACGCCGCAAAGCGCGGGGCGCACCGCGCCCATCGGGGGTGTTGCCCACGAGTTTGGGGAACGTCACGGGGTTGAGCGGAGCAGGGGTGCCGGCCACGACCGGCAGCACCCGACCTGATCCGTGGACTTCTCGACTCTGCACCAGGTAGCAGGTCTTACGGCTCTTGGAAGATGCGATGGGTACCCAGTCGGCGCCAGCGCACAGCCGGACGCTCGTGGCCTCCTTTGTCGACGACCGAAACCCACTCCCAGGTGGCCCGGGCATCGGGGCCGCTGAAACTCCATGTCAGTTCGAAAATGCCGGGAGCGTCAGCGACTGCCTTCACCCGAAGGTGCGCCGGCCAAGCTGAGAGGTCGCGAGTCGCAACGAAGGCGTCACAGGCGGCATTGAACTCCCGAACTGCCTTCCGGAACAGTGCCTGCTCGGTCTTGGACAACCGCTTGTAGTCGGCCTTGAAGACCTCGGTACGCCCGAACCTCACAGGTCCAGTTCGTCCAGGAAGCTCTCGACGTCATCAAAGCTGGCGAGATGGCCAGTGGCGGTTTCCTCATCAGCCTCGTGTTCTAGCCTCTGCCAACGCTCGCTCCAGAACCACGCCTGGTCGGCGGGGACGGGGACGTGCGGGCGAAGGACAATCTCGCCTTCCCGCTCTATGACCTCGACCTGGGCGCCGGGGCGATCGAGCCCGAAGCGTCGGCGCAAAGCCGGAGGGATTGCCACGACCCCCCGGCCCTGAACGGTCACGAAGGTGCCTTCCTCACTCATGAGTGCATGGTACCAGCATTGCTACATTGCTGTATCACGGCATAGCAGCTTCGGGCCACGGATACATATCCCGCTGAGCAGCGCAGGAGATGGGACTGGCACAGGTCGGCTGCCGAAGGTGGGGGAGCAGGGCACACCCTGTGGCCGCTCGTCATTGGGAGGCTGGAATTGCTCACGGATGACCCGGCCATCGGCCCTGGTGAATTGGTCGTATGGCGCCACACCGTCCGGGTAGGGCTGACGACAACATCGACATGGCGCTCGGAGCGGGGATCAGCTCTCCGCCATCTTCGATGTCGGTGGCGACGGCATCTTTCAGGACGCCGCAGGAGCCTGTGCCTCATCGACCTCGCGACCGAGCCGGACGAGAAGCTGAGCGTCGTCCGAGACGGCGCGGGCTGGCCTGTACATAACTCGCCACGCTGCCATTGTCAGCGAGAGGCTCGGCGCACCAAGGGCAATACCGCTGCAGCAGCTAACCGAGCGAGTACGTCAGCAAGCGCTTTGTCCCGGTCCTCGGTGGCGTGCTGGTAGCGCATGGCGGCACGAGGGCTGGCGTGGCCGCCACGGTGCATCAGCTCGGCCAGGCTGGCGCCAGTCGCAGCCGACCATGTGAGCCCGGAGTCCTCAGGTCGTGGAGGTGGAGGTCGGGCCGGCCGATGGTCCCCCGCACCTTGTCCCAAGCGCGCTGGAAGTTCCTCGGGGAGACGGCGCTGCCGGGTCGACGTCCCGAAGAGCCAGGAACAGGGGTCAGGCCCGACGAAGCACTCGAGGTGCTCCTCCAGCGACGCCAGGATGTGCTCGGGGACGTTCAGCGTGCGCCTGCCTGACTCGACTCGGTCTTGGGCGGACCTATCACCGGCTTCTCGCCTGGCGGGACAACCCAGGCCTGTTCGACCGTGACCGTGGCGTGCAGCAGGTCGACGTGTCGCCGCTGGAGGGCGAGCACTTCGCCGCGGCGCAACTGGCACCAGGCCGCCAAGAGCAGGGCGGCGCGATAGCGCTCGGGCATAGCCTCCACTGCGGCGGCGACTTCGCCGACAGAGGCGACAGGGCGTTCGGGGGCGGGGACCGTGCCTGCCCCCTTCACAGTGCAGGGGCTCTTCGCCAGCTGGCCGTCGGCGACCGCCGTGTTGAGGACCGCCCGGAGGGCGCGGTAGGCGTCGTCCGCCGTCGCCTGGTGCGCCGGGCGAGGGCGTGGTAGCAGGCCCGCACGTCGGCCGGCGCGAGGTGTGCCAGCTCGCAGCTCCCGAGCTTCGGGTAGACATGGTGGCCGAACAGGTACTCGTACTTGGCGCGGGTAGTTGGCCGGAGGTCGCTGCGGCCGCGGAGCCACCTCTCGGCGTACGTGCGGAGGGTCTCTCTGCCGGCTTGAGGGTCCACGCAGGTGCCTCGCACGAGATCCGTTTGCACCCCCGAGAGCCACACGTTGGTGTCAGCTTTCGTGGCGAACGTGGCTGGCGCGCTCACCCAAGCGTCTTCGTGCTGGTAGCGCGCCCGGTAGCGCCCTGAGGGCAGCACCTCGATGCTGCCGAACAGCCTCCTGCGGCGGCTTCCCATCAAGGTGAGGGTAACCACTGTCGTGGAAGAAAATGGAAGAACGAGCTGGCACGGGGCGGCACATATGGGCGATGCGGCATTAGAAGGCAATGGATCTGCATGATAATCGATCTATCTGGAGGCGGTTTTACCTGCTAGGTGAGGGTCACGGGTTCGAATCCCGTCGTCCGCTCGGAAAAAGTCCTGGTGGGAGCGGGTACGGCGGGACAGCGGGAAGACGACTAAGCAGTTTTACGTGCCGAATTCATGCCCAATGCCGGCACGTTGTGCCCCGCTCGTGCCCCACGCTTCCGCCGGGTTTCCATCACTCCTGCTTTGTACACTCGGCGTCGTGGAGCTTCGGGCACGGGCAGAGCATCTTCTCCGGGTGTGCTCACGGGGCAGGGTCACGCCACGTTCCGGCCCGGCCCGAGGGAGGCCGTCGAGCGCTTAGTGGCCGGCCGAGCCAGGGTCCTCGTCGTCCAACGGACTGGGTGGGGGAAAGCGCCGTCTACTTCATCGCGACACGGCTTCTGCGGGACAGGGGTGCCGGACCGACGTGGTTGGTATCGCCGTTGCTTGCCCTCATGCGCAACCAGGTGGACATGGCCGTGCGGTCGGGGTTCGAGCCGAGACGATCCACAGCGACAACCGGGCTGAGTGGGACGAGATCGAACAGCGTGTCCTGCGGGACGAGATCGACATCTTGCTGATGTCCCCGGAGCGGCTCAACAAAGCGCACTTCCGTGCTGAGGTCCTTCCCGTCCTCACGCGTTCCGTGGGCCTGCTCGTCATTGACGAGGCGCACTGCATCAGTGACTGGGGGCACGACTTCCGGCCTGACTACCGGCGCATCCAGAGGGTCGTCGCGGTCTTGCCGTCGACTGTGCCGCTCCTGTGTACGACGGCCACCGCCAACGAGCGGGTGATCGGCGACATCGTCGCACAGCTCGGCGAGGGCTTGGTCGTAGAGCGCGGGTTCCTGGGACGCGAGGGGCTTGTGCTGGCCGTTGTCGACTTACCGGAGCCGGCCCGGCGGCTCGCTTGGCTGGCCGAGCAGCTCCCAACCATGGCTGGCTCCGGTAAGTGCCGTTCGGTGCGGGACAGACCTAGCAAAAGTCCGTTATTATGGGCGAGGTTTTCGGGAGTCGTGTTCTGTATGGCCATTTTCTCCAGGAGACGCCGCCGCTTTATGCGAGAACCGTCGTTAGGCATCGATTCCCGCGCCAAATCTCACCAAAGACGCCCGCCCCATAACGGATGATCGGCAACGTCGACGGATCGCCGAGAACTGCAATCGTCACGGCGAACGCACGCGCAGGGCTCCAGTGTCGAGAATGTCCTCCGCCACCCGCCATGAGTGCCATGAGGAGGACACCGAGGGTTCTGGCCGGGGGGCTGCGCTTATTGTCCCTAGCCTAGCGCCGGTCCGGCCCGCCCGCCGGTCGCGAGTAGGCCGGACCGAGCGGGCTACTCGCTAGGAGCGGGGTCGACCGTAAGGGGTTCAAGGAGGTCGACCAGTTCCGGTTGGTTGAAGTAACGGGCCCAGTCGAGCGGCCTCGTGTTGAAACGCCCGTCTCGGACCGCTGTGTCGCCTCCGAGATCGAGGATGACCCGGGCCAGGTCGAGCTCGCCCGCCCCGGCGGCGTGATGCAGAGCGGTGTCCCACGCCTGGTTGCTCGGCCCGTCGGTGCGGCCTTTGGCGTTGATGTCCCAACCGAGGTCGACAAGAAGGCGGAGCACGTCGGGCCGGCTGAGCGTCGCCGCCCAGGGGACAAGTCCTGGGTGCCGGTCCCTGACCCGAGTGACGAGCCCGCGGTGGGAAGCTCGAAGGCGTCGGACCTCTGCCCGGTCCCCGGCCAGGATGGCGGCCACGACCGCCTGGGACGGCGAGAGCTCGGGCGGGACGGCACCATGCTCGGTCAGCAGCGAGACCAGCTCGGCGTGGCCCCTGATGGCGGCCAGCACGGTCGGTAGGTTGCCGTCCGGAAAAGGTCGTGACGCTTGGACGCCATGGTCGAGGAGCAGCGTCACCCGCTCGGCGAGCCCGTGGGAGATCGCCCAATGGAGGGAGTCACCGAGCATCCCCTCCGGAGAGCACATGTCGTCGCCGAGCAGCTCTTCCCACGGGCCACCGGCGCCCGAGCCGAGACCGAACTCGAACAACAGCTCAAGGTGGTCGTTGCCCGGTTGGAACATGCGGTTGTAGAGAGCCTGCTCATCGTTGGGGTCGGCACCGGCTTCGAGCAGCAGCCGACCGAGGGCCAAGGAGTGCGGGTGGCGAGGCTGCAGCTCGGGACCGAGCTCGCCTTCGCCGAACACCCCGGTGAGGGCGGTGAACATAGGCGGGTGCCCCAGCCAGAGGTAGCCCACGTTCGGGTCGGCGCCGGCTGCCAGGAGAAGGCGGGCCGCCTCCAGTACGGCGTCCTTGTCGATGTCGGGGTCGTGGCGGGCGTACGCGAGGTAGTAGAGCGGCTCCCAACGGTAGGGGCCGCCCTCCCGTCGGGCCGCAGCGGGGTCGCGCCCCAGGATGCGGGCTAGCTCGGCCGTGTCCGGGAGCACCGCCGCGACGTGGACGTTGCCCGCGCTGATTTCTGGGTGCTGCGAGGCAACGGCCCGTGCCTCGGCCCACCTCTCGGGGCCGACGATGGCGTGGTAGCTCATGCAGGCCAGCCGCAGGAAACGGTCGCCCAGGCTGGAGGGCTCGGTCTCGTTGACCCGTCCCGGGTAGCGCGCATAGCGCTCGACGATCTCCACGTGGCGCTTGAGACGGGCCCAGCTTGGGAACCCGTAGCGGCGGGCCAACGCGGCCTGGGCGGTGGTCAACCGGAGCGTGGCGGGACCGCCGGCCCTCGGATATCTCTCGGCCAGCTCGGCGAGCGCCTCGGGCTCGCCGGCTCTGACCGCCCGCTGCAGCTCTCTGGCTTGCTTGCGCAGCTGCTCGAAACTCGGCTCTTCAGGGAGCGGAACAGTAAGCACGATCACTCCTTCCGGATGCTGGCGGTCCGCGACGCCAGGCCGAAAGGGAGGAACCGTGGCAACTGCTGCTCCTGCAAGCTCAGGTGGGCTCTGCCCTCTCCGCGGACCGGCGGCCCCCTGCAGGCCACGACCAGGTTACCTGAGCCGGGGGCATGTAAGCCGGGGACGCCTCCTCAATCCTCCAAGCGCTTTGGTCCGACCCTGACCGAACGAACTGCAAGCCGAGTTGTCCAGGCTCGAGCAGCTTCGTTCCGCGACCACCTGCCGACTGGCCGAGCTGCCTCGACAACCAGCTTGGAGGTCGCTCCTCCGTCCGTGCAGAAACCCGTCATCGCCTGTTCAAACTGGCGAACGAGAACTTCCGCGACGCCCCGCGCCGACGGTCGTCTTCGCGGCGGACGGGGTGAGCAACGGCCGCGTGCCGATCTGTCACGTGTCCGGCTATATCGCGCCCGGGAACAGTTCGAGCTCCACCTGCCGATGCGTACTTAAACTGGCCGCTACCTGCAACAGGGCTGCGGCGACTTCTGCCGGTCGGAGGGGCAGCCGGGTGGTGGCGGGACGACCGGCACCAAGCGGCAGATCTGTAGGGTATCACGGGCAAAATCAGCCGTACCCGATGAGGCGCGAACCATCGATTTGCTCGCCTCGATGCGTTACTCGACTCGATCAACGCTCTGCCCCGATTTGTAGTTCTGCGTTCAATCGCTGGGCGTTTGGTGTCTAGCAAAGACCGTGTTGGGCCGGTGGCGGGAAGGTGACATCGACGGAGAGCCCACCGCCTGGTGAAGCCGAAGCAGCGACAGTGGCACAGTGGGCGGTGGCGATGGCCCGGACGATTGACAGGCCGAGGCCGTGCCCCTTGTTGTGGTGTACGCGGCACCCATCGAGGCGTTGAAAGGGCTGGAACAGCCGGGCAACTCCGTTCGGCGGGACGACCGGCCCGGTGTTCGTCACCGAGAACACGGCTTTTCCCTCCTTCATGCCGGTAAAGATCTGGACGCCGCCGCCTTCGACGTTGTGCCTGATGGCGTTGTCGACCAAGTTGGTGAGGAGACGTTCGACGAGCCTGGGGTCGCCTTCGAGCGGGGCCGAGCTGATGGCGGTCTTGATGGCCAACCCGAGGCGGTCGGTGCCGAGCCCAGGGCGACCCAGCACGGTCTGGCAGATGTCCGCGAGGTCGGCCCGGTCCCGGTGGTCGAGGCCGCCTTCGCTGCTGGCGAGGGTTAGGAGGGCTTCGATCAGGGTTTCTTGTTCCCGGTTGGAGTCGAGCAGCTCTTCGGCGATGGACCGCCAAGTCCTTGCGCTGGTGTCCGGGTCGTCAAGCCCGTACTGCAGCATGGTGCGTTCAGCGGTGAGGGGGGTGCGGAGTTCGTGGGAGGCGTTAGCGACGAAGTGGCGTTGCGCCTCGAACGCAGCGTCGAGCCGCCCAAAGAGGTCATCGAGGGTGTCGGCTAGCTCTTTCAGCTCGTCGTGCGGGCCGTCGAGGGCCAAGCGCTCGTGAAGGCTGGTCGACGAGATCCTCTTTGCCGTGCGGGTGATCGTCCGGATGGGCCGCAGCATCCTGCTGGCAACGAGCCAGCCGACCACGAGGGCGAGCATGGCCACGATGGCCAGAGCGATCCCCGAGTTGACCAGGAGCTGGTGCGAGTCCGTGGCGCGCTGTGCAGCTTCGAGGGGCCCAGCCTGTGCCAGCTGGTGCACGGCTTGCGCCAGCTGGTGCGTAGCCTGTGCCAGCTGGTGCCGGTCGGTTGCCAGCTGGTGCTGGTCCTGCGCAAGTTCTCGCTGGACCTGTGCCAGGCGAGGCGGGAAATATACCGGCACAGACTTATGGTGTGCCAGTTGATGCTGGACCTGCGCCAGCTGGTGCTGGGCCGCTGCCAGCCTCGACGCAGCCTGCGGCAACCCGTACTGGGATGTCGCAGGGAACCCTGGCCCCGGCTGAGGTTTGGGCAACAAGTGCAGTTGCTGGAGGTGCCGGACGGTGGGGGTGGGAGGCACCGTCGGCAACTTGGGCTTCGTGTACTCGGTGGCCCGTTCGAAAAGGCCGTAGTTGATGGCGAGCAAAACGGCGCCGGAGGCGAGGAAGAGGCCGCCGTAGACGGCACTGAAGCGGAGGCGGGCCGTGCGCCGGGGCCAGCGCAGCCAGGCCGGCGACCTCCGCTGGAGACGAGGTAGGGGCATCATTGTCCTCCGATGCGGTAGCCGCTGTCGCGGACGGTCTCGATGAGCGGTGGCTCTCCGAGCTTGGCCCGCAACCGGTTGATCGTGGCTTTGACGGTCGTGGTGAACGGGTCGGTGAACTGGTCCCATACCCGTTCGAGTAGCTCTTCGGCCGAGACCGGCCTGCCCTCGGCAACCAGCAAGCACTCCAGGACTCCGAGCTCCTTGGGCCTCAGGGCGAGGGGGCGCCCGGCCCGAGTAGCGACCCGCTTGGCGGGGTCCAGGACCAGGTCGCCGCAGCCCAAGTGCCCCCTTTGTGCGGCCCCGGGGCGCCGTCCGAGGGCCTGGACCCGGGCTACCATTTCGGCCAAGTCGAACGGTTTCGGCAGGTAGTCGTCGGCCCCGAGCCCGAGGCCTTCGACGCGGTCCTTCACCGAGTTGGCGGCGGTGAGCATGAGGACCCGGCTCTCGGAGCGCTCAGCCACGAGGGCCCGGCAGATGTCGTCGCCGTGGGTGCCGGGCAGGTCCCGGTCCAAGACCACTACGTCGTAGCCGTTGGCACCGAGGCGGCCGAGGGCGTCGTCGCCGTCGAGGACCACGTCGACTGTCATCCCGTAGCGGCGCAGCCCGGCGGCCACGAAGCGGGCCAGGCGTTCGTGGTCCTCTGCAACCAGCACTCTCATTGTCGCCTCCTGCTACAAGCGTGGCACCTGGCCCCGTCGGTCCTGCGGCGGTCCGCCCGTGCGACGAGGCTCTCGCACAACATCGCAGGTCGCAGGTCACACCGAGGTCACACGTGTGACCTGGGTGTGACCGCCTGTTCCGTACAACGGCTCCTGACGGGCCCACCTGGGCCCCAAAGGCCTGGAGGACAGTAGTCAGATGAAAGGCAACGAGGAACACCCTGGGAGCGCTAATGAAGTCGCTTGGAGGGCGCGTGGAGGACGGCGGCCCGACCGGCCGCGAGGGACGCTTGCGCTGGCCGCGGTGGTGGCCGCAGCGGCGTTGGGCCCGTCGGCCTGCGGGGGCGGGCCGTCGGCCAGCCCAGGGGTTGCGTCGGTCAGCCCGACGACTACGGGTCAGCCGGGCTCTTCCGGGGGCGTGCCCTCCAGCAGCCGACGGGCAGCGGTGGGCGGCAAGACGACGACGAGCGCTGTTGCCGGCGCTGTGACGACGGTGCCGTCGCCTGCCTCTTTCGAGGAGGAGATGCTCAGGTTCGCCGAGTGCATGCGCTCCCACGGCATCACCAACTTCCCTGACCCGAGCGGGGGTGGTTTCAGAATCCCCGTGGGCGGCCGCTTCAACCAGAGCCCTCAGTTCCTAGCCGCTCAGAAGGCCTGCCAGGAGTACCTGCCACCGGGCCCCGGCTCGGGCCCGCCCCCCTCGGCACAGGCGCTGGCGCAGATGCTGAAGATCGCCCAGTGCATGCGCCGGCATGGCATCTCCGACTTCCCCGACCCGAGGACCAAAGCGCCGCCCTTGGGGCCCGGTATCCGCGAGATCAGCAATATCGACGGGGTGATCCTGGTGTTCCCGACCACGCTCGACACGCAGTCGCCGGTCTTCACGCAGGCGGCGGTCGCGTGCAAGTTCCCGCTGCACAACCACTGATCGGGACCAACGCGGGCACCGACCAGTGTCCTTCGCCTGAAGTACGTTTCAGATATTTGGGAAGGCGGACAAGCCTGCTCCCGCTTCGTCCATCAGGTGAGATCGTCGGCCTGGTCGTCTCGGTTGGGCCGGCGCGCTCGGTCGGCGTCGGCGAGCGCGGCCACGATCTCCTCCTCGTTCTGGATCTCGAGCCCAGCAGGCCTGGTTGGTCTTCGGTGCGTCCATCGCGGCTCCGTCGATGAGGAGGGTCGGCGAGGGATACGGGCCTTCCAGGAGGTTGACGCAGACGTCGAGGCCGAGGCGGGCGGCGCGTGCCCGAGGCACGCTTCGAGGTCATCGACGTGCGGGCATCCAGGGACGTGGAGGATCTCGACCCGGATGGCTGCGCGCCCGATGTTTGGCGCGCCAGCCGGTGATCGTCACGACGCGCGGTCCTCTGGCAGCCATCCGAGCGCCTCGCAGGTCGCCCGGGCGCGCTCGAATGCCTCGGTGACGCCGAGCACCTCGCCGTCTTCGTGCGCGACCGCCCAGCCGGCCGCCGCCTGCTGGGAGGAGAAGAAGTGCCCGTGGTCGCAGACCTCGCCTCGTAGGTCGCCGCCCAGGTTCGATCCGAGGCGCTCGGAGATCACGGCCTCGGGTGGGGAGATGGAGACCACCGCGTCGGGGTTGAGCGCCACCCGAATCTCCTGGCCGGTGACCGGGCACGTCGACTCCGCCACGGCGGGCGTGCCGAGGATGAGGGTGAACAAGAAGGTGTCGGCGGCGCACCAGGTGTAGAGCGTGCGGCCGCAGACGCTGAAGCGGTGCGGGGTGGGCCGGAGGGTGAGCCCGAAGCCGATGAGACGTCCCTTCTCGTCCCAGTCGGTCCCGGCCTGGGCCCGGAGGATCTGCTCGACCTCGCCGGTGGGGCGTCCGATCGAGCCGGCCAGGTCCTCGACCTCCACCGGATCGCCCCGGGCGATGAGGCGGACGAGGTCGGGGAAGTGCTCGTGGCCTTCGAAGGCGGCGATGGCCTCGGCGTTAGAGCAACAAGACGGGTCATCCATCGCGGTCGTCTCCTCTCTCGTCGCCCCGCGTGTCGCTCGCCCCGATGGCTTCGAGGAGCGGGCAGAGCCGACTGTCCCGGGACTCGCCGCAGGTGGCTACGAGCTGACCCAGCGAGTCGCGCATGGCGTGAAGCTGGGCGATCTTTCCTTCGAGCCCGGCGATCTTCTCGCTGGCGAGCTCGCGCGCCGCCTCACAGCTCTCTGGGCCGCCACTGGCCAGGTCGAGAGGGGCGTCGATCTCCTCGAGGGAAAAGCCGAGGGCCTGGGCGCTCTTTACGAAGCGAACCGTGCGAACGGCCCGGGCGTCATAGGTGCGGTAGCCGGCCTCGGTTCGGTCGGGGGCGGGCAGTAGGCCCCGGCGCTCGTGGTAGCGCAGGGTCTGGACGTTCACCGCGGCTCTGGCGGCGACCTCCGAGCTGCGCATGCAGCCAGGGTAAACCCCGTACCCACATACAAGGTCAAGTCTGTCACGGCGGTGGTGGGCTTCCGGCCCAACGCCACGACCGTGGCTTTGGTAGCGTCACCCCCGTACCGCACCGGTGGCGGCCTCCATCCTCGTGCTGCACCTTTCATGGGAGGTCTGCCGATGGCGCCGTTCGAGATCCGGCCTTTCCGCCGCAGCGACCGGGAGCAGCTCACCGACCTCGTGAACGCCCACGTCCAGGCGGTCGTGCCCGTGTTCTCGGTGTCGGTCAACACGGTGCTCAGTCAGCTCGAGCGCGAGCCGTCCGAGTTCGTCGTCGACCCCTGGGTAAAGAAGCGGGCGACGCTGGTCGCCGAGCACCGGGGCAGGGTGGGCGCGGCCTCGCACCTGCTCGTCTACGGCCACGGG
>JBOGGK010000277.1:0-2924 GCA_050744045.1 Acidimicrobiales bacterium
ATCGGGCGCCTCCCTCATGCCGCCGTCGCGCGCCGACCAGGTTGCGCCGCCCCCGGGCAGAGCGCCGCGGGCGGTGCCCCCGCTGGCGGTGCCCCCGCTGGCGGAGAGCCCTGCCGAGCCCACTGCCGCATCACGTACTTCGCTTACCCCGGTCCCCACGACGGCGAGCCCACCTTCCACCGCGGCGACGACCATCGGGGAGATCCAGCCCGCCCCCGCCGGCGACCAGCCCAGCCCCGCTACGGGCGATCCCGACCACGCTACGCTCCTTCCCGACCACGCTGCGGGCCAGCCGAGCCACGTTGCCACCCAGCCGGGCCAGGCGGCGGGTCAGCCGGGCCGCTCTGCGGGCGATGGCAGCCCGGAGGGGGTGCCCTCGGAGGCGGTGCTTGTGGTCGCCGCTGGCGTCGGTGCGGTAGCCGCCGGGGGGATCATCTGGCGCCTCGACCGGGCCCGGCGGGAACAAGCGCACGCTCGTCCCCGGGGGCGCTTGTTCGCTCGCAACCGGCCGGCAGTGGAGGGCGCCGAGCGCCGTGCCCGTGCCGTTGCCGCCCCTGAGGTGGTGCGGTGGGTGGACTTCGGCGTGCGGTACCTGAGCGGCCTGGTAGAACAGCTCTGCTTCGACGGAGCGGCGACCGTGCCATCGCTGGTGCTCGTCCGGGTGGGCACGTGTGGTTTCGAAGTGGTGCTGTCCCCGGCCCCGGGCGGGCGCTTCGGGTGGTTCTCCCCCACCCGTGATGGCACCACCTTTGTGCTGGATCCCGACGTCGACCTGGACGACCTGAAAGCCCTCGCCGACCAACGATGGCCGGCCTGGCCCGCGTTGGCTGCTATCGGCGAAGCCGACGGCAGCACGGTGCTGCTCAACCTCGAGTACGCCGGCTCGCTCTCGGTCGAAGGGCCTCCTGAGAGGGTGGGGGGGACGCTCGCCTGCTTGGCACTCCAACTGGCCACACAGCCCTGGTGCGACGAGATGCTGGCTGGGCTGTTCGCCGTCGGAGGCGGCACCCTGGACAAGCAGTTCGACCACATGGGGGCCGGGCTTCGCACGGTCGCGCCGGGCGATGCACTGGGGCTCGCCGAGAAACTGGACCGGGTGGCCGACGCCCACCGGGAACTGGCAGGTGAGGAGCCTCTCTCGGCCCTGCGGGCCATCGCCTGTGAGGCCTTGCCCAACGTGGCGGTCGCCTTCGAGGGCGCCCCGAGCGAAGCCCTACGGTGCCTTGCCGAGGCCAGCATCCCCGAGAGCAGCGGTGTCGCCCTGGCTGCCGCGGGGCCTTTCCCCGGTGCGCGGTGGCAACTGGAGCTCGGCCTGGACGCGCCGGCACGGCTGCGGGGGCACGTGGGTGGCAAAGAGCTTTGTTACGAGTTGACCGTCCGCTGTGACCGCGAGGAGGTTGCCTTGTTGAGTGAGGCGTTGGGTGCCAGCTCTAGCCGCGAGGCAAAGGCGGCCGGGCCGTCGTCCGGCCTGGCCGTGCCTGCCGCCGGGGAAGTGATCGTCATAACCGACAGCTGTGGCCGCCCGACGACCCCGGCCAGGGCGGACGGAGCAGCGGGGCGCGAAGGCCCACGCCGTGGCGAGGTCGAGATCTGCGTGCTCGGGCCGGTCGACGTTGTCGGTGGCGACCTGGGGGCGATCGAAAGCTCCCGGCGGATGGCGGCGTTGGGGGTACTTTCCTACCTGGCCTGCCACCCCCGGCCCGTGAGCGCCGCCGAGCTGGCCAGCCACCTTTGGCCTCTCGACGCCGGCCGCGATGACCTGGGCGGTCCCCAGCGAAAGACGGTGATGAACGTCGTCTCCCGGGCCCGGGCAGTGCTCGGCTACGGCCTGGGGGGCAAAGAGCGGGTCGTTTACTCCCCGATGGGTTACCGGCTGTCGGACGACGTCTCGTGTGACTGGGCCCGGTTCGAGCTGGAGGTGGCAAATGCCCGCCACCGGGGCAGGGACCAGGCCCTGGGCGGCCTGCGCCGGGCGCTCGAGCTGGTGCGCGGGGAACCGTTTGGCGGGGCTCTGTCCAGCCAGTTCTTTGAGTGGGTGGCCAGCGAGCACCTCGACATGACGCTGGCGGCCAAAGTGGTCGACGTGGCCCAGGACCTGGGCGAGATGGCGCTGGAAGGCGGGGACTTCGACACCGTGGTATGGGCGGTCGACAAGGGCCTCCAACTTGAACCGACCCGCGAAGAAATATACTGCCTGTGGATGCACGCGCTGGGCCGGACAGGCCGGCCCGCGAAAGTGGACGACGTGTACAGGCGGCTCAAGCTGGTCCTACGCCAGCGGATCCATCCTCTTCAAGAGCCTCAGGCACAAAGCTACGAGGTATGGCGCAGCTATATGTCAGCGGACGTGGCGAACACCCGAAGCTAACCAGGGCCCGGCGCAGCTAATGGTCTGCGAGGGTTCGTAGTGAGCACGACAAGCATCCAGAGACAGCTCAGCTGGCTGAGTTGCGCAGGTCGTTCCCGGGGCTTCGGTTCTCGAAAGGGGCGAATTACTCCATTTCCAGGCAACGCGAGATCATCGGAGCACCTCCTTCTGTTACCCTGTGACAAGTAGCGAAAGGCGCGCCAAGAGCTGCAGCACAAGCCATCAACAGACCACGCGCGCCCACTTCCATGATTGCGCATTTTTCCGCTTTGGCGCGCCCTTTGTCAAGTAGGTTCGCGGTGATGGCCCTCAGTGGACCGGTCCGGGCCCTTGGGGCAATGCCGCCGGCCTTTCCTACAGCCGTGCGCGGCAGTGTCGATCTCATTGTTGGGAGTCCCTATTGCCGGGGAGGTCCGTGAGCGCCCAAGCCACAATGAGGGCACAGAGGTCTAGGGTCGCGAGTTTCGCTGCACCTGCTCGCACTGGCACGGTGATCGCCGTGCTCGTCGGCGGGACCGCGGCTCTGTACCTCTGGAGACTGTCGGCTCTCCAGCCC
>JBOGGK010000278.1:0-11772 GCA_050744045.1 Acidimicrobiales bacterium
GCGGTGGGCCATCGACGTTGCGTGGGCAGGGGCAGCTGTCGCCAGGGGAACCGCCGCCATCAAGGAAGCCCAATTGCGCCACGCGAGAAGTGCCGTTACCTTGAAGGCCAAAAAACGAGGAAGATGGGGTCGTTATGGCATGCAATTCTGTATTGGTTCCCCCGGAGAGCAGCGACGAGCGAGGCGCCCCAGAGCCTCTCGGTCCGCGTCCCGAGTGAAAGTACGCCCGCTCTGGAACGGTAATTCTTCTGGGTGCACGTCATGGCCCCCCCGCTCCGGGGGCAGGCTTCCGGGCAGCTCACGAGGGTATGTGCAACTGCTGACCAGTTGGAGCCGCCGTTGCTGGTCAGGCGCCACGACGAGGGGGCCGGGCTGCTCAGCTTCCGCCAGGAACTCCGTAGCTCCCGCCGGGCCTCAGTTTCGGTACGAACCCGCACGGTGCGCGACGCCTGCTTCGGCTTTCCCGTGACGGGGCCCTTCCCCACGTAAGCCCGCAGCCTCCAGACCCCCGCACCTTCTTGACGGTACGTCCCTTCGCCCCGACGGCGGCGAGAAGTGGGCTCAGGGGGCTGCCGAATGAGGCCTTGAGACGCAGCTACAGTCCGTACTGAGAACATAACACGTCTACCAGGGAAAATGAGTGAGCTGGCCTATAGGCGGGATTCTGTCCACCGGGCCGTTGCCGGTCACCGGATAGGTGGTCATCCATCTGAGCGGTCTACCTGGGGAACATTGACCGGGCCGGTCCTCCCCCGCTTGACCTTGCTCCGGGTGGGGTTTGCCGAGCCGCCCGGGTCGCCCCGGGCGCTGGTGCGCTCTTGCCGCACCGTTTCACCCTTACCTGTGGCAGCGACGGGGGCCGCCGCCCATCGGCGGTTTGTTTTCTGTGGCACTTTCCTGCGGGTCACCCCGACTGGCCGTTAGCCAGCACCCTGCCCTGCGGAGTCCCGACCTTCCTCGACCAGGTCCCAGCGCGATCGCTCGCGCCCGGCCTGGCCGCGACCACCCGACCGGCTCACTCGCCCTCACTGTACCCCCCCCCGGGCTCCGGCTCAGCCATAACGGTCGCACCGCTGGTGTTCAATGGTGAGTGTGAGACCGACCCCGCCGCCGCTCCTCCACCCCGCCGTCGCGGCCTGGTTCGCCGAGCGGTTCCCCGACGGCCCGACCGAGCCGCAGGCGTTGGGCTGGCCCCTGGTCCAAGGCGGCACCGACGTGCTCATCGCCGCGCCCACCGGGTCCGGCAAGACCCTGGCCGGTTTCCTCATGGCCATAAACGAGGCCTACACCGCGTCCCAGGCAGGCGAGGAGATCAACGGGCACACGAGGGTGGTGTACGTGTCGCCCCTGAAAGCCCTGGCGGTCGACGTGCACCAAAACCTGGAGCGCCCGTTGGCCGAGATCAGGGAGACCGCGCAGCGGTTCGGCTGGCCCGTGGCCCCGGTCAGCGTTGCTGTCCGCACAGGGGACACCTCGCCTGGGGCACGTGCAGCCATGGTAAAGGACCCCCCCACCATCCTCGTGACAACGCCCGAGAGCCTCTACCTCTACCTGACCGCCCGGCGCAGCCGCGAGACCCTCTCGCGGGTACGGACAGTAGTGGTCGACGAGATCCACGCCCTGGCCCGGGACAAGCGTGGGGCCCACCTCGCCGTCACCCTCGAGCGCCTGGAGCACATCCAGTCAGGGCCGAGGCCGCAGAGGGTAGGGCTGTCGGCCACGCAGCGCCCGATCGAAGTAACCGCCCGTCTGCTCGGCGGCGCTGACGCGTCCTCCCACCTCACAGGCACCAGCCCCGGCTCCCCGGCTGCCCCGGGCACCCTTGCCGCCGGCGCCGGCCGGCGCCACGTGGAGATCGTGGACTGCGGGCACCGCCGAGACGTCCGGGTGAGCATCGAAGTGCCCGAGCAGGAGCTGGCGGCCGTGCTTTCCCAAGACCAACTGGCCGAGGTGGTCGAGCGCATCGCGGCTCACGTAAAGGCCCACCGCACCACGCTGGTTTTCGTCAACACCCGCCGCCTGTCCGAACGTCTCGCCCACCTGCTCGGCGAGATCGTCGGTCCCGACCAGGTCGCCGCCCACCACGGCAGCCTTTCAGCCGAGCGGCGCCGGCGGACCGAGTCCCGCCTCCGGGCGGGGGAGCTACGAGCCCTCGTAGCCACCGCCTCCTTGGAGCTCGGCATCGACATCGGCCCGGTCGAGCTCGTGTGCCAGGTCGGCTCTCCCAGATCCATTTCCACGTTCCTGCAGCGCGTAGGCCGCTCCAACCACTCCCGTTACGGGGTCCCAGAGGGTGTGCTGTTCCCTACCAGCCGTGACGAGCTCGTAGAGTGCGCCGCCCTCTTGGCCGCGGCCCGCCGCGGCCGCCTCGACGCCGTCGTGCCCCCTGTGGCGCCGCTGGACATCCTGGCCCAGCAGGTCATTGCCGAAGTGGCCGCCGCCGAAGAATGGCCCGAAGACGCCCTTTACGACCTCGTGCGCGAGTCCGCTCCCTACTCAGGCCTGCAGCGCGAGGACTTCGACGCCGTGGTCGAGCTGGCTTCGGAAGGCATCTCGACGGGAAGAGGCGCCCGGATGGCCTACCTCCACCGCGACCGGGTCAACCGCGTGCTGCGCCCCCGCCGGGGCGCCCGCCTGGCGGCTTTGACCAGCGGGGGCGCCATACCCGAGGTGGGCGATTACCGGGTGGTCGCCGAGCCCGACGACATCTTTATCGGCACCGTGAACGAGGACTTCGCAGTCGAGTCCATGACGGGGGACGTCTTCTTGCTGGGGACCCATTCGTGGCGCATCAGGCGGATCAGTGGCGGGGAAGTCCGGGTGGCCGATGCCGAGGGCTCACGGCCCACCATCCCGTTCTGGCTGGGCGAAGCGCCGAGCCGCACCTCCGAGCTGTCGGAGGAGGTGTCGCGCTTGCGCGGTGCGGTGGTGGCCGAGCTGGCCCGAGCCGGGCCGGCCGCGGCCGTACGCCATGTGGAGCAGGGCTGTGGGCTCGGGCAGGCCGCCGCCGAGCAGGTCATCGCTTACCTGTCGACCGGCTTGGATCAGTTGGGGGTGATGCCCAGTCGAGAAAACGTCGTCTTCGAGAGGTTCTTCGACGAAGCGGGGGGGATGCAGCTCGTGGTGCACGCACCCTTCGGCGGCCGGGTCAACCGGGCGCTCGGGCTGGCCCTGCGCAAGCGCTTCTGCGTGACCTTCGACTTCGAGCTGCAGGCCGCGGCCAACGACGACGCGGTGATCTTGTCCCTCGGCCCTCAGCACAGTTTCCCGTTGGCTTCGGCGGCCAAACTGTTGCACCCCAACACGGTGAGGACGACCCTCGAGCAGGCGGTCCTGGCGTCGCCCATGTTCACGTCGCGCTGGCGCTGGGACCTGAGCCGTTCACTGGCCATACTGCGTTTCAGGGGGGGAAAGAAAAACCCGCTGCCGGTCCAGCGCATGGAGGCGGACGACCTGATGGCAGCAGTCTTCCCTGCCTTGGCCGCCTGCCAGGAGAACACGCCGCCCGGGCCGGTCCAACTGCCGGACCACGTGGTCGTGCGCCAAGTAATCCACGACTGCCTCCACGAGGCCATGGACGTCGACGGGTTGGAGGACCTGGTGGCCGGGCTCCAGGACGGCACGATAAAGGCGCACTTCGTCGATTCCGTGGAGCCGTCCGTGCTCGCCCACGAGATAGTCAACAGCGAACCATACACCTACCTGGACGACGCCCCGTTGGAGGAGAGGCGAGCTCGGCAGGTGCAGGTGCGCCGGGGCTTACCGGTCGAGGCCCGCGACCTCTCGCGCCTCGATGCTGCCGCGTTGGAGAAAGTGAGGGCCGAAGCGGCGCCAGCTCCCCGCGGCCCGGAGGAAGTGCACGACTTGCTCCTGTCCACCCTCGTTCACCGGCCAGAGCCGGCTTGGCGTGAGTGGTACGCGGGACTGGAGGCCGCCGGCCGGGTCATGCAGGTGTACCCGGCCGCGGCCCGAGCGGGTGGGGCGGCAGACCTCGAGGGACAAACCGGGACGGCAGGGCCCCTGTGGTGCGCCACCGAACGGAGGGACTGGGTAGAAGCGCTCTTCCCTCGCGCTCGGTTCCGGCCCGACCGCCGCTTACCCGGTGCCGCCGGCACCCGAGATCCCGATGAAGCGGCTGCCACCGCAGTCCGGGGCCACCTCGAGCTGAACGGGCCTGTAACCGCGGAGTACCTGGCGGCCAGCTGCGGGTTGCCCATCAGCCGAGCGCGCGTAGGGTTGGCGCGCTTGGAAGCCGAGGGCTTCGCCATGCAGGGCCGCTTCGACCCGTCGTTGGGCGAAGCTCAGCAGTGGTGCGCCCGCCACTTGTTGGCCCGCGTCCACGGGTACACCCAAAACCGTCTCCGGCGAGAGGTGAAGCCGGTCGGCGCCCAGGAGCTCATCGGGTTCCTGATGCGCTGGCAGCACGTCGCCCCGGGTACCCGCCGGCAGGGCCGCTCCGGCCTGCTGGCTGTCATCGAACAGCTCCAGGGCTGGGAGCTCGCCGCCGGCGCCTGGGAGGAAGCCGTCTTCCCCGCTCGGGTGGAGGGCTACCAGGGGAGGTGGCTGGAGGACCTGTGCTTGTCGGGCGAGGTGAGTTGGGGCCGGCTGTCGCTACGGGCACCCGACGGCGAGGGGCCGAAGCGTCGGGGAGCCTCTACGCCATCGCGGGCGACCCCGGTCACCTTCGTGCTGCGCCCGGACCTCCCCTGGCTGATGCTCGCCAAACGTGGCAACGCCGCCCCCGAGGAGCCACCGCACGGCCCCGCTCGCGAGGTTCTGGACGCGCTGCGCACCCACGGGGCCATGTTCTCGGCCGACCTGCTGGCAACCACGCGGAGGCTGCCGGCGGAGGTGCAAGAAGGCCTCTGGGACCTGGTGGCGCGGGGCATCGTCACCTCTGACGGCTTCGCCGCCGTCCGTTCGCTGTTCTCTCGGCGAGAGGCCTGGGCGCGCCGGCACTTGCCTGAGCGCAGGCGCCTCGGCCTCCGGCCCAACCCGATGACCCGCCGCGCCCTGCGCTCGCCAGGGGAGGGCCGCTGGTCGGTCCTCGCCGGGGGGCTCGCCGTGAGCGCTCGGGGGGGTAAGGACGGGAGATCCGCGCCGCGCGCCCACCGTGAGCCGACCCGCGAGGGGCTGTACGGCGACGGGCTCGTGCGCGAGGAACTGGCCGGAGACGAGCTGGCCGAGCAGGTCGCCGCCCAGCTCCTCGCTCGCTGGGGGGTCGTCTTCTGGGACCTGGCATCCCACGAGGACCTGGCGGTGCCCTGGCGTGAAGTTCTGTGGGCACTGCGCCGGTTCGAGGCCCGGGGCACCGCACGAGGCGGGCGGTTCGTCAGCGGCTTCGCCGGCGAGCAGTACGCACTGCCCGAAGCCTTGGACGAGCTCCGCCACCTCGCCCGGAACGGGCGCCAGGGTGAGGTGGTGGAGCTTTCCGCTGCCGACCCGCTCAACTTGTCGGGGGTGGTCCTGCCTGGCAGACGGGTACCGGCGCTGCGCACCAACCGCATCGCGGTGCGCGACGGCCTTATCGTGCCGGCCGGCACCGGCACACCTGTTTTGACCAGGGAACGCATTCCAAGCGGCCTGACCGGCGTCCCTGGGTAGACCGGGAGCTGGCTACTGGCTGGCGACCAGGCCCCACGGCAGGCCCTGGTAGGCGGGGCGAGGCCGGTACAACGGGCCTATGCAACCCATCCCCGCTTCGTACCGCGACCTGCTCGGCGCCGAGTTCGCCACCTTGGCCACAGTTGGCACCAGCGGGCGCCCTCAGCAGTCCACCGTCTGGTTCCTGGCCGAAGGCGATGAGGTGCGCCTCTCGTTGAACGACAGCCGCCAGAAGACGATCAACCTCCAGCACAACCCGGCGGTCAGCGTCCTCGTCACCGATCCCACCACGAATTATCGTTACCTCGAGCTACGCGGCCGGGCCAAGGTCGAGCCCGACCCCGACTACGTGTTCGCCGACAAAGTGGGAGCGAAGTACGGCGCCGACCTACGCCAGCACGACCGCCCGGGCGAGCACCGGGTGGTCGTCACCATCGCCGCCGAGCGGGCGCGGGGCGTCGACATGAGGGGCTGAGGCGCTCAGCTAGCGGCGCTCAGCTAGCGGCGACCCGTGCTCCGGGGTCTGGTAGCGGGCCACCATGAAAGCGAGCTGGAGGGGTACGTGGAAGAGGTCAAGCGCCCACAACTTGTTGAAAGCGATCGCTACTTAGGGGCGTTCCGGGGGCACTCCGAGGTGTAGCACCTGGCGGCTGGCGATGGGCCCCCCTTTGCGCGCCGGCCGCTCAGCCCGGCGGCGAAAAGGCCGCCCGTTCAGCCGCCGCCACGGCCCGGAAGTGGCACCCTGCCAGGTGGTCGTTCACGACACCGAGGGCCTGCATCGCCGCGTACACCGTTGTAGGCCCGACGAAGCGGAACCCCCGCCGGCGCAGCTCCGAGGACAATGCCTTCGACTCCGGCGTCGCCGCCGGCACCTCTCCGAGGCGCGACGGCGGCTGGCGCCCGGGGGCGGCCGCCTCGTGGGCCCACAGAAGCTGGCTCAACGAGCCCCCTTGGGCCCGCAAAGCGACGACCGCCCGTGCGTTAGCGATAGTCGCTTCTATCTTGCCCCGGTGCCGGACGATGGAAGTGTCCTCCAGCAGCCGGCAGACGTCGCGCTCGTCGAAGCCGGCGACCTCGCCGGGGTCGAAAGATGCAAAAGCTTTCCTGAACGCGGCCCTTTTGCGCAGGATCGTGAGCCACGAGAGCCCGCTCTGGAAACCTTCCAGGCAGAGCTTCTCGAATACACGGACCTCGTCCGCCACCGGGAGGCCCCATTCCAGGTCGTGGTAATGGCGGTACTCGGGGGGCGACGCCCCCCAGGGGCAACGGGCGAAGCCATCTCCGCCGGCAACCGGCCCGCCCGGCTCCCCCGCTGCCGGCGCCCGGCCCGAGGTCACACCGCTCGTCACGTCGCCCGGCACGGCCCCAGCCTTGACCCCGCCGCCGGGGCGACGCAAGCTGGGGCCGTGGTCACCAGGGAGGCAGGCGGGCGGACGCACATGGTCGGCTTGGACGAGATCAAACAAGCTGCCCGCCGCCTCACCGGCGTCGCCCGCCCCACCCCGGCCAGCTTTTCCAGCACGCTGTCGAAGCTGGCGGCGCGCCCGGTGTTCGTGAAGCCCGAACATCTCCAGCGCACTGGTTCGTTCAAGATCCGGGGTGCCTACAACAAGATCTCCTCTCTTGCCGCCGAAGGCGAGGCCGGCGAGGTCGTGGCCGCCTCGGCTGGCAACCATGCCCAGGGGGTCGCCCTGGCCGCTTCCCTGTGCGGCTTGCGCTCCACCGTCTTCATGCCGGCCGGGGCTTCTCTGCCCAAGGTGGAGGCGACACGGTCCTACGGCGCCGAGGTCCGCTTCGAGCCAGGCACGCTCGACGATGCCATCGCCGCCGCTCGCCGCTACACGGCCGTGCCCGGCCGCTGCTACGTGCCTCCCTTCGACGACCCCTTGGTGGTGGCCGGCCAGGGCACGATCGGGCTCGAACTGGCCGAAGAGGTCCCGGATGCCGGTGCGGTCCTGGTGCCCGTCGGGGGGGGCGGCCTGGTCGCCGGCATCGCCGCAGGGCTGCGGGGAGCGGGCAGCAGGGCGCGCGTGATCGGGGTCGAGGCGGCCGGCGCGGCCCCCATGGTCGCGGCTCTGGCCGCCGGGGCCGTGGTAGAGCTGGCTTCCATCGACACCATGGCCGACGGCATCGCCGTGCGCCAGGTGTCCGAGCTCACCCTGGAGCACGCTCGAGCCCTGGTGGACCGGGTCGTCACGGTGGACGAAGAACAGATCAGCAGGGCCGTCTTGACGCTGCTGGAGCGGTGCAAATGGGTGGTGGAACCGGCCGGCGCCACGGGGCTGGCGGCCCTCCTGGCAGGTGCGGTCCCGGGCGAGGGCCCTGTCGTGCTCCTTCTTTCCGGCGGCAACGTCGACCCGCTGTTGCTCACCCGCCTGATCGAGCATGGCCTTACCGCCGCCGGGCGGTACCAGACCCTGCGGGTGGTCATCCCGGACAGGCCCGGCGCGCTCGCTTCGCTCACCGGTGCCCTGGGCGAGTTGGGCCTCAACCTGCTCACCGTGGAGCACCGCCGTTCGGGGGTGCCGGTAGGAGTGAGCGAGGTGGAGGTGACGGTGACCGTCGAGACCCGCGACCCCCCTCACCGGGACCAGATCGTGCCCTCCCTCCGGGCCCAGGGCTTCAGGGCAGACGCCTACCCGAGCTGACTGCCAGGAGACCAAGGGGCGGGGGCGGGCACGGCGGGGGCGGCCCGAGGAGCGCTCTGGCCGAACGAACCTCCCCCAAAAGCTCGCGGCCCTTTCGCCAAGTGGAGAGAGCAGCGGCGCATACCTGTCCTCGCAAAAGCCTCGCCGGCGTGCCCGGCGGGCTCCTGCGAGCAGGAGCATGCGTCGCTGCTCTCTCTGAGCGACCTCTTTATGCGCCCTCCGCGCAACCAGTGGTTGGGCCGATGACTACTTCGGGCGACAGCTTCCCGGGGAGGTCCCCCCGCTCGCGGCGCGGGCTGGGGCGACGGTCAGACGATACGGACGTTGACTGCTTGCAGCCCTTTTTGTCCTTGGCTCGTCTCGAAATCGACCTTCTGGCCCTCTTCCAGGTTGCGATAACCGTCGCCTACGATCGCGCTGAAATGCACGAAGACATCAGGGCCTCCGGCGTCCTGGGTGATAAAGCCGTAACCCTTCTCACCGTTGAACCACTTCACGGTCCCAGTTGCCATTACGATCCCCCTCCTTTCCTGGCCTTATTCAACCCGGGGATCATCGGGCCACGGCCTGGCTCGTGTGAGCCGGAGGGACATCGTCCGAAACAACCATTGTCCAGCTGCCCTCTGGCGAGAGCCTAACACGGCCGCAGCCGCGGTGCTAGCACGGCGGTACAGAGCGGGCCTGCGGTTGGCTGACCGCCTCTCGAGCCGGGGCGCCCCCACCAGCCGGGCACTGCGCATTTTTGCGAACCGGGCCCAGGGGCCACCGCTCAGGAGCGCAGTTCCGCCCAGACGGCCTTGCCGGCGGCCAGGGGCTCGGTGCCCCAACGAGCCGCCACGGCCGAGACGATCCCGAGGCCCCGCCCAGAGTTGCCTCCCGAGGAGAACTCATGCAAACCAGGCTCGGTCCCGTTGCCGTCGGCCACCGAGATCCGTACTGAGCCGGGGGCAAGGGAAAGCACCACCCGGAACTCGGTGCCCGCGTGGGTGATGGCATTGGTCGCCAGTTCGGTCACGACCAAGGCGGCATCCGCGGCATAGGCCTCGGCTCCCCACTCGCCCAGCCTGTCCTGCACGAAGTGGCGCGCCCAGCGGGGCGCGTCGTCGGCCTTGGCGAAGACACTTACCGCCCCTCCAGTACTGCCCCGGCGGACGCAGCCGGGCGGCGGGCCGACGACGCCGGAATGGAGGTGGCACAGGCGTTCGAACTGCTGCAGGTGCTCGACGCCGCTCACCGATTGGCTCGGGTAGGCGCACATCAACGAAAAAGGGACCAGGCGGGAAAGCTCGTTCCAGAAGCTCTCGAGCTCTATGGCGGCAGGGACCTGCCCGGCGCTCCAGAGCAGCGCCACCATCTCGCCGAAGACCCGGAGCGGCCGGCCATCGTTACCAGCGCGCCGCAACAAGCCGCCCACGACGGCGGCAAACGCCTCGGCGTCAGGCCAACCATCGACGAGGAAGGCCTCCAGGGTCTCGGCCGCGTCCAAGTCCTGGTAGCAACCGCCCGCCTTCAAGGCGGCGGTGTCTATACCCAGCTCGCGCAGCCGGCTGGCCACGGCAACCCGGTGGGGCCGGCCCGCGATCACCACGGCCCCCTGGTCAAGGCTCAGCCCTGCCTCGAGATGGGCCGCAACGCCGCTCGCGAGGTCGTCGTCTTGGTCGAAGAACTGGACTACGTGGCCGCCCGTCACCGCCATACCGTCCCCCAACAAAGAGGGGCCGGACGAGGAACCGGTCACCTCACCAACCACATTAATAGGATTGTACCGTTTTTTGGGTGGACAGCAACCGGCAGTTGCGACGCGTCGGGCGGACCAGCAATCAGCGGCCACCCGACGCGCCGGCGGCCAGAGCCCGGCCGGGCGCAACCCTCAGGTACCCGCTATCGCCGACACCGGCAAGTTGGCGTCGAGGCTCGCGGGCGCGCCGTAGGAATGAGCGTCCCCGAAACCGTAGACCCGTCCGTCCGAGCCAGCGATGTAGTAGCCGCCGTCGTCGGGCGTGAGCGCGATACCGATGATGGCATGGGCCTTGACGCCGATGCCGGGAGCGACCCGTGGAACTTGACGCCGCTGTCGAAGTTGAACACGCCGCCGCCCGAACCGACCAGCCTATTTCTAAGCCCCGCTCAGCTTTATCCGGGATCGCCGCCCCATTTGGAACCGGACCAAATTTTACCCGGCGGGCCCACATGCCCGGGCCCACATGCCCGGGGCCACATGTCCGGGCCCACATGTCCCGTGCCCACATGTCCGGGCCCACATGTCCGGGCCCACATGCCCGGGGCCGAATGTCCGGTGCCTACATGTCCGGTGCCACATGTCCGGTGCCTACATGTCCGGTTCCCGCCAGAACCGGCTGGCTCGGTCTGGGATACTCGGGACATGAGCTACGGCGCAGCGGTTGGGAGCTACCCCGGGCGGGACGGGGAAGAAGCAGAAGAAGAGGTTCGTTACCGGGCGGTACAGGCCCGCGACCCCCGTTTCGACGGTTGGTTCTTCGTCGCCGTCACGACAACGGGGATCTACTGCCGCCCGAGCTGCGCCTCTGTCGTGCCTGGGCGCGGCCGGGTGCGCTTCTACCCGACGGCCGCGGCGGCCCAGCGCGCAGGGTTCAGGGCCTGCAAGCGCTGCCGGCCCGACTCCGTGCCGGGGTCGCCCGAGTGGGACCGGCGCGACGACGTGGCGGCCCGGGCCATGCGGGCGATCGCCGACGGCGTCGTCGACCGGGAGGGCGTGGGAGGCCTCGCCGCCCGGCTCGGATATTCCACCCGCCAGCTCGGCCGGCTCCTCCGCTCCGAAGTGGGCGCCGGGCCGCTCGAGTTGGCCCGCGCCCAGCGGGCGCAGGCGGCCCGCACCCTGATCGAGACGACCTCGATGAGCTTCACTGACGTGGCGTTCGCGGCCGGGTTCGGCAGCGTGCGCCAGTTCAACGACACCGTACGAGCCGTCTTCGCCGAGGCCCCCGGCGCGCTGCGGGCAAGGGTGGGCAGCCACCGGCGCCCCGGCTTGGGGGCGGCGGGAGACGGGGCGGCGGGAGACGGGGCGGCCCCGGCGATCACGCTCCGCCTCTCCTACCGGGCGCCCCTGGCTGCCGAGCCGCTGTTCGGCTTCCTTGCTACCCGGGCCGTGCCCGGGGTGGAAGAAGGTGACAAAAGCCTCTTCCGCCGGGCGCTGTCGCTGCCCCACGGCCTGGGGACGGCGACGGTACGGGCGCCCGAGGGGGGCCAGCGTCACCTGGTGGCGACCCTGGCCCTGGACGACCTGCGGGATCTGACGAGCGCGGTCAAGCGGGTCAGGCAGCTGTTCGACCTGGACGCCGACCCCCAAGCGGTTGCCAACGCCTTGGGCCGCGACCAGTTGCTGGCGCCGGCCACGAGGTCTCTTCCCGGGGTACGGGTGCCGGGCCACGTGGATGGCGGCGAACTGGCCGTGCGGGCAGTGCTCGGCCAGCAGGTGAGCGTAAGCGGCGCCCGGGCGCTCGCCGGGGCCCTGGCCTCGCGCTACGGCCAGCCCTTGGCC
>JBOGGK010000279.1:0-2722 GCA_050744045.1 Acidimicrobiales bacterium
CCTGCCGGTTGGCCTGTACGAGGTCGAGCAGCGGCTGGGCGGGCAGCCGACGGCGCCAGACCATCTCGGCCACCCTCGCCACCAGGGGGTGGGCGCCGGCGCCGGCGCCAGCGCCCGGGCCCGCCCCGGGCGCCGCCGACAGGGCAGCCAAAAACTGGTGTTCCACCTCGTCAAGGGCCGCCAAGCGGTCGCCGGCGTAGTCGTCGCCGAGCTCGTCGACCAGCCGGGCCCAGCCGTACAGGGCGACGAGGTCGACCCGCACCGGCGCTGGCAACAGGCGAGACGCGACAGGAAAGTTCTCGCTCCCGGCCCGGCCGAGCACCAGGTGCTCGGGTGGGAGGTCCGCGCCGGCCGGTGCGGCTGGTGCCCGCATGGCCGCTGCCGTCATCGAGCCAACCCCCTCTTCGGTGTTCAGTTGGGGGACAGTAGCTGAGCTGGTCGAGACCCATCGTGCCAGGTCGAAACCGTCGTGCAAGCTCGCTGACCCAGCGGTCATTTTAGGTACGGTCAGCTATAGTGGCGCAAGTTTTTCGGGCCACCGGTACCCCCGGGCGCGCCCTGCCTATGTGGGCCGGTCACGAAGGACGCGGCATGACCCAGTCCGGCCCGACCGCCCATTGCAGCACGGTGGCGAACGCGGTCTCGATCACGGCCAGCCCGGCGGGGACAGCGTTGTCCGAGAGAGGCCGCCCGGCCGCTTCGGCCAGGGTGCGTAGGACCCGGGCGGCCAGCAACTGGCTCGGCAGGTCCCCGCGCGCCGCCCTCGCGCCCAACTCGAGCAGGATGGGCATGGCGCGGGCGATCACCCGGCCGAACACGATGGCGCTTTTGGCCGGATCCCCGGAAAGGCCCTCGGGGCCGCCCAGCTCCGCCACGGCCGTGGCGAAGCGCTCGGCCGTGTCCTGGCAGAGGCTTTCCACCACGGCGGTGAAGAGAGCCTCTTTGGAGGCGAAGTGCCGGTAGACGCTGCCCTTGGCGATGCCGGCGGCGGCGGCGATCTCGCTCACCGTTACTGAGGCATAGCCCTTGGGTTCGGAGAAGAGCCTGAAGGCGGCGTCGACCAAGCGCTTCTGGGGGTCGCCGCCACAGTCGTCGGGGACGGGGACGACCGGCTGCTTGCCTTCCAGCAGGCCAGGGAGCAGGCCCTTTATCTGGCTCAGGGGCAGCCCCCGCTCCTCGCGCAGCTCGCGGATCAAATGGAGCGCCCGCAGGTGCCGGGCCTCGTAGCGGTAGCGGCCGTGGGCGCCGGGACGGGCCTCGGGGAGCAGGCCGCTGCGGCGGTAGTGGTGGACGGTGCTCGCCGGCACGCCCGAAAGAGCGACAAGGCGGCCCAAGGTCAGGCTCTGCTCGGCGCCGCCACTTCCCGGTGTGCCCGCTGGTTTTGCTCTTGGGGCCATTGGTCGTCCCTGTGCTCGGTTACCCCAACCCGATTCAACCACGCTCCGTCCCTCTAGTGCTCCCGCCCTCACCTGCAGGGGCCCTGACATGCCTATGGGACGCTTATAGGACCTTCCCCAGCAGCCAGCGCTTCATGCGGCTGTAGGGGGGGTACATGACCGGGAGCTCGCCTCGTAACGGCCGGTACAACACCGCTTTGGCATGGCTGAAGGTGTCGAAGCCGGCCCGACCGTGGTAGGCGCCCATGCCGCTCGCCCCCACCCCCCCGAAGGGGAGGTCGGGGACCGCGAGCTGCACGGCGTTGTGGTTGACGCACACGCTCCCCGAGGAGGTTTCGGCCACCACCCGCCGGACGAGGGCGGGGTCTTCGCTGTACAAGTAGAGTGCGAGCGGTTTCTCCATCGAGGCCACCCGCCCCAGGGCGTCGTCGAGGCTGTCGTAGGCGACGACGGGTAGGAGGGGGCCGAAGATTTCCTCCTCCATCACGGGGTCGTCCCAGGCCACGTCCGCCAGCACCGTGGGTGCCAGGTAGCGCTCGCGCGGCACCGACGCCCCGCCGGCCACCGTGCGGGCGCGGGTCGTGGCGAGCAGGTGCACCAGGCGGCTCATGTGGGCGTCGTTCACCACACGCCCGAAGGCTGGGCTCGCCTTGGGGTCCTCCCCGTAGAAGCGTCGCAACTGTCCGACTAGGGCCGCCACCAGCGCCGTCTCGGCCCGCCGCTCGACGAGCACGTAGTCCGGGGCGACGCAAGTCTGGCCGGCGTTCAGGAACTTCCCCCACACCAGGCGCCTGGCGGCCCGCTCGGGATCAGCGCTGCGGTCGACGATGGCCGGGTTCTTGCCCCCCAGCTCCAAGGTCACCGGGGTGAGGTGGCGAGCGGCCGCGGCCATGACGAGCCGCCCGACCCGGGCCCCTCCGGTGAAGAAGATGTGGTCCCAGCGCTGGTCCAATAGCGCCTGGGCCACCTGGGGCCCGCCTTCGCGGACCGCTACCGCCCGGCCGTCCAGGTAGCGGCCGAGCAGCTCGGCCAGTACCCGCGAGGTCGCTGGGGCCAGCTCGGACGGTTTCACCGCTGCGGTGTTGCCGGCGGCCAAGGCGAACGCCAGGGGCAGGACCAAGCAGCGCACGGGGTAGTTCCAGGGACCGATGACCAGGACCGCGCCGAGAGGCTCGGGCACGACCTCCGCCCGCCCCGGGCGCAAGGCCCAGGGGACGCCGGCCCGCCGGGGCGCCGCCCAGGCCCCGAGGTGGCGCGAGATGCCTTCGATGTCCTTGCGGACGGCCGCCACGTCGGTCAGCCATGACTCGACCTCGGGTTTGCCC
>JBOGGK010000280.1:0-1941 GCA_050744045.1 Acidimicrobiales bacterium
GGAGGCGGCCCTCGGGGCGGGGCGACCGGGGCGCAAGGAGGCGCTCGGGGCGAGGGTGCCGGCGGCAAGCAAGGAGGCGCTCGGGGCGAGGGTGGGGACGGGGGCCTCCGGCTCCCCCCGGGGGCGCGGATGATCGGTTCGTTGCGGGGGACGCTCCTCGACCGGGCCCTGCGCAACGACCACCAGGCCGAGGTGCTGGTGGAGGTGGGCGGCGTCGGCTCTCGGGTGCTGGTGCCGGCGGGGTCGCTGGGGCGGGTGGGAGAAGTGGGGGCGCCTACGTTCCTCCACGTCCACACCCACGTGCGAGAGGATGCCTTGGTGCTCTACGGCTTCACCTCCCGCGAGGAGAGGGACTGCTTCGAGCTCTTGCTGGGCGCTCACGGGGTGGGACCGGCGGTGGCAGTGGCGATGCTGTCAGTGCTCTCCCCGGCGGCGCTGCGGCGTGCGGTGCTGAGCGAGGATCCCGATGCCCTCACCCTGGTGCCCGGCATAGGCAAAAAGACCGCGGCTCGCCTCATCTTGGAGCTCGGCCCCCGCTTCGAGGCCGTGGCCGAGCTGGGCACTGGGCAACCCGGCTCGGGGGCACCGGTGCCGGGCGAAAATGGCGCCGACGAGGCCGGCGGCCCCCACGAGGCGAGCGCGGCCGACCGGGCCGTGCAGCGTGAGGAGGTGAAGTCCGCTCTCGGCGCCCTCGGCTACGGCCCCGACGAGGTGCGCCAGGCGCTGGCTCGGCTGCCGGTGGACGGCTCGGCTGAGCAGATGCTGCGCTTCGCGCTGAAAGAGCTGGCGGGCCGGGCGTGAGGTCTGCCCGCGAGGAGGCCGAGGCGGCCGAGGAGGTGGGCGAGGAGGCCGAGGAGGTGGGCGAGGCGGCCGAGGAGGTGGGCGACCGCACGGGCGCACCCGACCCCCAGGACGGAGAGGTGAGGCTGCTGGCCCCGGCGGCAGACCCGGTCGAGGCGGCGGAGGAAGTGACGCTGCGGCCCCGGCGCCTATCGGAGTTCGTGGGCCAGGCGGAGCTCAAGGAGCACCTCGCCATCATGTTGGAGGCGGCCCGGCGGCGCTCCGAGCCGGTCGACCACCTGCTCTTTGCTGGTCCTCCCGGGCTTGGCAAGACCTCGCTAGCCGGTATCGTGGCCAACGAGATGGAGGCCGGCTTCCGGGTCACGTCTGGGCCGGCCCTGGTGCGGGCGGGGGACCTGGCCGCCCTGCTCACCAACCTGTCCGAGGGTGACGTCCTCTTCGTCGACGAGATCCACCGCTTGGCCCGGCCGGTGGAGGAGATCCTCTACCCGGCCATGGAGGACTTCCAGCTCGACATCGTCCTCGGCAAGGGGCCGGCGGCCCGCAGCCTGCGCTTAGACCTGCCGCCGTTCACCCTGGTCGGGGCGACCACCCGCACGGGTCTCATCACTGGCCCGCTGCGCGACCGCTTCGGCTTCGTCGGGCGCTTGGACTACTACCGGGCCGAAGAGCTCGAGCTGGTGGTACGCCGGTCGGCAGGGCTGTTCGGCGCCGAGCTGGACCAGGCTGGGGGAGCGGAGATCGCCAAGCGTTCCAGAGGCACTCCACGCCTCGCCAACCGGCTGCTCAGGCGGGTACGCGACTACGCCGAGGTGCGGGGGGACGGCACCATAGACCGGGCTGTGGCCAGCGCCGGGCTGGAGCTTTTCCAGGTGGACGAGCTGGGCTTGGACAAGGTCGACCGGGCCATACTCGCTGCCACCTGTTGCCGCTTCGGGGGCGGCCCGGTCGGTTTGAGCACGCTGGCGGTGGCCGTCGGGGAAGCGCCCGAGACCGTGGAGGACGTCTACGAGCCGTTCCTCCTGCAACTGGGCAGGCGGATGCGTACCCCCCGGGGGAGGGGGGCAACCCCGCTGGCATGGGAGCACCTGGGAGTACCTCCCCATGCCCGCCCCTCCGGGGGCGACGACCAGGTAGGCC
>JBOGGK010000281.1:0-9986 GCA_050744045.1 Acidimicrobiales bacterium
GGGCGCCCCAACCTGCCCCCCGGGCGCGGCGCTGCCAGTCGGTTTCTTCGCCGTAGAGAAAGAAGGCCTCGTCGAAGGCCCCCACCTCTCGGAGTGCCTCGCCGTTGAGCATCAGCACCGACCCGACCAGGAACTCCTGGCGCCGCAGCAGCCGGCCCAGCCCGAGGGCTTGCAGCCAGTAGCGGGCGGGGGTGGGCCACGGCCAGGCGACCCGTTGCTCCACCCCGGCCGCGTCTACCTGGGCGGGCGCCACGCAGGCCAGGCGGCTCTCAGCGTGGAGCCGCCTCTGGAGGGCGCGGACGGTGCCCGGGTCGACCTCGGCATCGGGGTTGAGCAGCAGGACGTCACGGCCGGGGCCGACGTGGCGGTCGCCGACGTGGCCGTCGCCGATGGCCAGGTTGACGGCGGCGGCGAAGCCGACGTTGCCCCCGGGGCGCATGTATTTAGCACCGTGAGCGAACGCCAGTTTTTCGACCTCAGGGCGCGAGGAGTTGTCTACGACGGTTACCGGCAGGCCCAGGCCCCCGTATCCCCGGCCGAGCCCGGCGAGCGCCCGGGCCAACAGCTCGGGCTTCCCGTAGGCGACGATCACCACTTCCGGGCCGGGCAGCTCCTGGCCGGTGCCGGCCCGCTCGCCGGCGGCCCCGCTCGCCACCGCGCGGTAGAGGGCCGCCTGCTGGCGAGCGACCGCCTCCCAGCTGTAGGCGCGGGCCCGGCGGAGGCCCTTGGCGGCCAGGGCCGCACGCTGCCCGGGGTCGTGCTGAAGCCCCGCTAGCGCGGCGTGGAGCGCCGCGGCGTCCCCCGGGGGCACCAGGAGCCCGGCGTCGCCTATCACCTCGGGCAGGGAACCCGAGGTGCTGCTTACCACCGGGGCCCCGTGGGCCATCGCCTCGACCGCCACCCGGCCGAACTGTTCCTCCCAGCCCGACGTGGGCAGCGATGGCACCACGAGCACGTCGATCGACCGGTAGAACGCGGCCAGCGAGGGCCCCTCGCAATGGCCGAGCAGCTCCACCCGGTCCCCGGCACCTGCTCTCTCCACCCGGTCGGCGAGCCTTTCCCGCTCGGGCCCCTCCCCGGCGAGCCCCAACGCCCAGGAAGGTTCCCCGAGGACCGCTTCGAGGGCGACGTGTACGCCCTTTTCGGTTACGAGCCGCCCCGCGTACCCGACCCGCAGCGCCCACTCTCCGCCGCTCGGGGGGCGAACGGCCGCCGGCGCCCCCCCGGGCAGGGCCGTGCCGGGTAGGGCCGCGCCGGGTAGAGCCGTGCCGGGCAGGGCCGTACCGGGTAGAGCCGGGGGGTCGACGCCGAGGGGGACCACCCTGACTATGCCGGCGAAGCCCTTCCTGCGCAGGTTGGCAGCCGCCGCTTCGTTGCACGGGTAAGCCCCCTGCGATGCCCTGAGCACCACTTGTTCGGCCATCCTGACCGGCCAGGGGTGGCGCTTGGGCAGGTTCTGGGCGCTGTAGAAGACCGTCGGCCCGGCCCGTCTGGCCAGCCACCTCGTGACGACGACCTGTAGCGCCGCCAGGCTGTACGGCTCTTCTTGGAGGTCGACCAGGTCGTAGCCGGCAGAGCGCAGCGCCCGCCAGAGCCCGGAGGGGGCGTAAAAAAAGCCGCACGGGTGGCGGCCTACCGTCCGTACCCCGGTGACCGGCTCACCCGGGGCGGCCCGGAGGGGGACCTCGGTCCCCCCTTCGCTCCACTTGTGGGCGGTGAGCAGCTCGACGTCCAACCCCGACTGCCTCAGCCAGTGCTCCCGTTGGCGCCAGCCGGTGACGACCGAGGAGTGGGAGACGCGCAGCACCCGGAGGAGCGGCTCTCCCCGAGCGCCGTTACCGCCAGCCACGCTCAGCCCGCCCGGTCGGTGAGGGGACCGGTGGGGGAGAGGCGGCCCGGGCGGGCACCCCCAGGTCTTTGTACACCGCTGCCACCTGCTCCGCCGCCGACGCCCAGCTGAGCCTGGACACGAGCTGCCCGCCCCGTTCGGTCAGCTCGCGGCGCAGGGCGGGGTCTTCCAGGACCTCGCGCAACGCTTGCGAAAGCCCCTCGACGTCTGCGGTCTTGGCCAGGTGGGCCCCCCCGGGGACGAGGTCGGCCGAGGGCACCCAGGTGGATACGACCGGGCAGCCACAGGCCAACGCCTCGAGGGGCGGGAGCCCGAAACCCTCGTAGGCGGAAGCGTAGGCCGCCACCGTGGCGGCGCCGTAGAGAGCCGGGATGTCGCGCCGGGCTACGTAGCCGAGGAGCCGGGCCGGCCGGGGAGGGCTGGCCTTCCACCCGGCGCCACCGGCGGCGACCAGGGGCACCCCCACGCGCTCGCAGGCTTGCGCCAGCAGGGCGAGGCGTTTGCGGGGCTCGATGGTACCGACGTGGAGCACAAACCGGGCGGGCAGGCGGTAGCGGGCCCTCACCTCTGCCACCTCCGCCTCGCTGGCAGGCCGGGCGCCCCGTGCCGGGGCCTCGGGGATGACGACCGCGTGGCGGCCGAACCTGGCCCGGACCCGCTCGGCGGTGAAAGCCGAGACCGCGATGACCACGTCGGCCCGGCGCAGGGCGGCCGCCACCACCAGGCGTTCCCCGAGCACCCGGTGGCGGGGGAACGCCCAAGGCACGTCGAACACGCTCAGGTCGTGCACGGTCGAGACCGTGGCGGCCCGGGCGCGCAGGGGGAGGTCTACGTCGAGGCCGTGGACGACCCGGGCGCCCGCCCGGTTGAGCAGCGCCTGGGCCGTCCTGCGCACGCCGTGGCGGGGCGGCCGGCACACGGGGGTGACCCCGGGGGGCAGTTCGGCGACCGCGTCGGCGCCGACCAGGGCGGCGACCGAGCCGTCGACGAAGTTGGGCAGTTCGGAGAGCAGGTCTCGGGCATAAGTGGAGACCCCGGCACCGTCGGGGTGCAAGCCGAGGGCGCACACGAGGACGTCGGGCAAAGGCGAGGCGGGGGGCATGTTCTGGGGGCTCATACGGGGGCTCGTACGGGGGCCGCGGCGGTGATGGCGGAATAGATCTCCCGGTACTGGGAGGCTATGGCCTGCCAAGCGAACCCGCGCACCTTGGCTTGCCCGTTGCGGGCGATCCTGGCCCTGCGCTCGCCGTCGTCCAGCAACGAGCCGATGGCCCGGGCCAGTGCGCCGGGGTCGAACGGGTCCGCCAGCACCCCGTCCACCCCATCTTCAATGAACTCCGGCGGCCCGCCATGGGTCGTCGCCACGACCGCCGTCCCCTCTCTCCACGCCTCGAGCACCACGATCCCGAACGGCTCGACCCGGCTCGGCATCACGAAGACCTCCGCCCCCCGCATCAGCCGCGCCACCGCCATCCTGTCGAGCTTGCCGGCGAAGTGCACCCGGGGGGCGACCCCCAGGGTGGTGGCCAGGTCGCGGAGCGCTCTCAGGGCCGGGCCGTCCCCGCCCAGCACCAAGCTCACCTCCGCCGGGGCCTCCAGCTGGGCGAAGGCGCGCAGTAGCAGGTCGAAGCCCTTTTTTTCGACTACCCGGCCCAGGGCGAGCACGTAGCGGCCCAAAGCCGCCGGCGGTGCCTGGGCTGGCCCGGTCTCCGCCGTCGCTTGCAGGTCGGGCTCGTCGAGGGTGACGCCGTTGAAGACGAGCTGCCCTTGGCCCGGCTTCAGCCCGAAACGCCTGGCGTCCTCCAGGGTGAACGCCGAGCACGCCGTCACCGCCGAGGCGCGCCGCAGGCCGAGGCGCAGGGCGAGGCGCAGCACGGCTGAGCGCTCGTAGACGTCGTGGTCGTCCATCACGGTCTCCCCCTGGAGCGACACCACGAGCGGGGTCCGGGTGAGCAGCGAGGCCACAGTGGCGTAGGCCCCGTTGGGACCGAAGCACTGCACGTGCAGCAGGTCAGGGCGGAACTCGGCAATGGCCCGCGCCAGCTGGCCCAGGCCGGTGAACATACCGGGGACGGCGAGGGGTGCTTCGGGGACCTTCGCCGGCGGCAGCGGCATGGGGATGCGGGTGACGGGCAAGCCGGAGAACGTCTCCCGGCGGGGAAGCGAGCGCCCGGGGCCCAACGGCGCCCACACCTGTACCTGGTCCCCCAGGTCGGCAAGGGCGGTCCCCAGCCGGCGGGTGAGCTCTTCCACGCCGCCCACGGCCGGCCAGAAGGCGCTGGGCAGGATGGCCACCCTCATCCCGCCCCCGCCCCGGTGACAGCCGGGGAGCGGGCCCCGTTTTGCCCCGCTGGTCCTCTCACTGGGCCAAGGCCCTCTCGTATACCTCCAGGTGCGCTCGAGCCGCTTTTTGCCAGGAAAAGCCGGCCGCTCGCGCCGGGCCGTCGTGCCGTAGCCTTTCGGCCCGGGGCGCGTCTGCGAACACGCGCTCCAGCCCCTCAGCGAGGCTGTCGGCGTCGGGCGCTACCAGTTCGGCCGCCCCCCCACAGACCTCCGGCAGGGCCCCGGCCCTGGCCGCCACCACCGGTGTGCCACAAGCCATGGCCTCGAGCGCGGGGAAGCCGAACCCCTCGTACACCGAGGGCACTACCACGGCCCGGGCACCCGCCATGAGCCTCGTGACCAGGCCCGCGGGCTCCAGCCTCCCGAGCAGGCGGGCGCGGGGCAACCCCTCGAAGAGCCGGGTGCGCCGCTCGTCGGGCGCCCCGCAAAGAGCCAAGAAGAGCTCGGGATGGGCCCCGGCCAACTGCCGCCACGCCCCGGCCAGGGCGGCGAGGTTTTTCCTGGCCGTCGCCCCTCCCGCATGGACGATATAGCAGGGCCCGAGCCCGAAGGATGCCAGCTCTTGGGCGGGGAGGGGCGCCCGGTCGGTAGCGCCGGCTCCGGGGCCGTTGTGGATGACCGCGGTCCGTTCCACCCCGAGCAGCTCGTGGACCTCGGCGGCGGCGAACGCCGACGGGCAGATCACCGCCCGGGCCCGGCGCGCCCCGGGGCCGGCCCACCCCGGTAACGGCCCTTCGTCCGGGAAGCGCAGAGGGGCAACGTCGTGGACGGTGACCACCTCCGCACCGCTGGTGGGAGGCAGGCGCAGGTCGAAGCGGTGCACAAGGTCTTCGCCCCGGTAGAGGAACCGGCCCGCCCGGCCCGCTGCCCACGTGGGAGCCGCGCCCAGGAGGCCGACCGGGTAGCGACGGTCGCCGGGAAGGGGTGACCTCATCGAGCGGAACGCCGACCGCGTGAACGCCCACCGTCCGGGGTCGGCCACCGCGGCGAGGGCCGCTTGGATCTCGGTCTCGTAGCGTTGCTGGCCCATTGGGTTGCTGGCGGCCATAGTCGCCCAGGTGACCTTCGCGGGCGCCCGTGCCGCGGGCGGGGCCCCGGGTAGCTTCATTTGTGCAGATAGTAGCCAAGCATTTGAGAGTTCCGCTCCGGGTGCCGATCAGTTGTAAGGTACGACGTTTTGGCCCTTGTCGGGTGCGGGGTACGGCACGGCCTCGGGTGCGGGGTACGGCCCGGCCCCTCGGGCCTGTCAGCTAGCGGGGCGCGCTTCAGGAGGACGTAATGCGGAGAACGGGTCAGGCACCGAGCCCGTCCCGCCGGCTCACAGTGCTGGTAGGTGTGCTGGCGGTGTCGGTGGTAGGCACGGCAGCTGTCGCTGGCTGCGCCCATGCCACCACCGGGGCGAAGCGGAGCGGTCCCAAGCCCACCGCTCACCCGGCGACCGCTCACCCGGCGACCGCTCTTTGTGGGGTTGCCGACCCCCGCGGCTCGGGGCCAGGGGCGTACGAGACCCCCGCCACCTACACTTCTGCCCCCGCCCAAGTGGCCCCCCACGTGGTCTACGCGTCGTCGCAGGTGGTGGGTTTCTACTTCGACCGAGCCGACCAAGACATCTATGTGAAGACGCCGGCGTCGGTGGTCGTGGCCAATGCCTCGTCGCGGGTACTGCACGTCTTTGCGCTGCCTACCGAGACGGTCAGGGGATTGGCGCTGCAGCCGGGCAACGCCAACGGTTCGCTCGTGGTGGGCCCCCGAGGCGACATCTACTTTTTCATGATGCAGGGCTATGGCTATGTGCTGGTAAAACTGAGCCCCTCTGGTCGCCAGCGCTGGGACCTCGGTGTCCCAGGTGTCCCGAACGGTTTGTTTGCCTGGCACGACGCCGCTGGTGCCTGGGCCGCCGCCGTCATCGCCCGCTTGCCCGCGTCCTCGGAGCTGGTCTCGGCATCGGGCCGGGTCGCCCCGGGCAAAGAACCCGTCCCGGGGACCAACAACGCTGACGCGGTAGGCCCGGCGCCCGGTGGTGGCTTGATCTACAACGATGGGGATTACGTCGGCGTGCTCAGTGCTTCTGGCTCGCCCGTCGCCGCCTCTGCCGGCGTGGTGCCCGAGTTCGGCAACGCGACGGCCCCGACTTCGCCTGGCACCCCGGGAGCGCCGCTCGCCCTGGGCTCTGGCGGGGCGGCGAAAGTCGGCTCGGCCGTCTACGTGGCGGGCCAGCCCGGGGGCATCGGTGTCTTCACTTCCACTGGGGTGTACGAAGGTGACGCCTCAGGCGCTCTCGGGGTGGTCCCCGGTTCCAACCTCTACTACGACCGGCAGCGGCGGGCGCTCATCTACTCGGGCCACGCCGGGGTGGAGAGCGTCTCGCTGGCCCACGTCCAAGCCCTCCTTAGGTCGCCGAGCGCCCCCACCGAGGCGGGTTTCGGTGACGCCTTGGGGGTCGGGGCGGGCCTGTCGACCCCTGTCACCGCGGGGTACTTCCCCCCTGGCACCCGTCCCTCGATCACCGCCACCTTCGATACCTGGTGGAGAAGCTACCCGCACGCTCTGGCGCTCGAGTACTGGGTTGCCGACGGACACCAGGTCACCGCTGGTGCCTTGCCGGCGACAGCAGTGCTGCGGCTCTCATGGTCGGGCGTGGCCAGGGGCGCGCCCCTGCGGGCCCGCCTGGCCGCACCGGGGGCGCCCGGTGTCTACCTCGTGAACGCCGACCTGGTGGACCGGGCTACTGGCAAGACGATCGGCTCGACCTGCCTCACGTACTCGGTGGGCGCCCAGGGTGACAAGCTCGATTTTGCCCACCTCGCTGGCGCCCCCGGCTATGGCGGCCCCTCGCCCGAGCGGGGTGTCGAACTGGCGTCCGAGCTGGGCACGGGCGCCATGCGCGAGCAGCTGTCGCTGCCGGCCCTGCTGCCCCGCTGCGACGGCTCGGCCCCCACCAGGTCCACCTGCGGCCCGGCCGCCCTCACCAACTGGTCCTACTACGACCCGGTCACCGAGCAGGCGGCCAAAAAGGCCAAGGCTCTCCACGTGGACTTCGAGGTCCAGTTCGGCCAGGACGAGAGCCTCGACGAGGCGCTGGTCTCCTCCGGGTACTGGGAGGCCGACGTCAAGGCCATCGTGGCGCACTTCGCCCGGACCGCACCCGACCTCCGCTACGTGGAGGCGTGGAACGAGCCCAACACCGGGCCCTACGACCCATCTAGCTATGTGCACTCGATCCTGGGCCCGTTCTACAAAGCGGTGAAGGGCGCCGCCGCCGGCGATGGCAAGCACCTCGAGGTGATAGGCGGGACGGTGAACGAGATGGACGTGGCGGGTTGGTGGACGGGCATAGCCCGCTCAGGCGGGTTCTCCTATATGGACGTCGTCGGCATCCATCCCTACCCCGGCTACGACCGTTCCTTCGAGGAAGAAGGGACGCCGGCCGCCATCGACGCCCTGAAGGCCCTCATGGCCAGGTACGGGGCGGCCTCGATGCCCATCTGGGACACCGAGCAGGGTTGGTGGTCCGACGGCGAGCAGGCGTTTTACGACGTCGGCAACTGGGCGCCCAGGGAATGGATGTGGCTGCGGGCACTCGGAGTGGCGACGTGGGATTATTTCATCACCGAAGGCCAGTACAGCGGGGTTGGCACCGACTTCTCCCTGATCGACGCAGCTAATGGCGACTACTACGTCAAGCCTGGGGCCATAGGCCTGATGACCGTCTCGCATTTGCTCGCTGACCGCCCCTTCCTGCGCCAGGTCGACATCGGGATCCCCCATGCCTACGGGATGCTCTTTGGCCCGCCGTCGAGGGGCAAGGCCACTGGCGACATCCTCGCCCTCTGGACTGACGACCTCGACGTCCCCGCCGAGGTGTCCCTCCTGTCGGGCCCGGGTAGCGTTACGGTCCCGACCACGGGGTCCCTCGGCGAGCCCGGGTCGCTCTCGTTGTCGAAGACGGCGCCCACCAGGGTCGAGCTCTCGGGGGCGCCGCTCTACCTGAGCCTGCCTGCCGGCGTGTCGGTCTCGGTGGGCGCACCCGAGAGCTACGGGCCCAACCTGGCCCTGGCCAGCGAGGGGGCCCGGGCAGTCGCTTCGTCGAGCCAGGGCGGCGACAACTCGCCGAGCGCGGTCATCCAGGGCAACTCCGGCGCCGACAATGGCGGCAGCATCGGCTCCACCCCGGCTTGGGCGTCGGAGCAGGGCAAGCACTACCCCTGGGTGCAGGTGAACTTCTCGCGGCCGGTAACGGTAGACCGAGTTATCGTGTCCACCAGTTCGGTGGGCAGCGTCCTACCTGGCTTACGGGATTACGCGGTCAGGGTCGACGCCGGCGGCAAATGGGCCACTGTGGGCAAGGTTGAAAACGAGTACTTCAACCGGATGGAAGAGGTCAGCTTCGCCCCCAGGCGCCAGGTCACCGCCATCAGGGTCGTGACCAAGGCGCTTACGTTCAACTCTGCCGTGGGCGGGCTTGCGCCTTACTTCTGGAGCTCCCGGTTCCCTGACTATGCTGTGGTCTACTCGGTCGAGGCCTACGCACCAGGCAGCCGGGCGCCCGCCGCCCGGCGCCGGTGACCACCGGGACGCTAAGCGCCAGATGGCATTCGTCTACCGGCGTGTGACGGCGTCGCGGCCCGCAAGGAGGGTAACCAGGCCGCCCGCCGGCCCATAGGCACGTGCTGTCACTGCCCCTAGGCCCATTAGCCGTAGAGTTGCGTACCTCAGCCCTTGCGGTCCCGCGTGCCTCAGGTCCGTCAGCGCCTCCCTCCCTGTCTTCACCGCGAAGGCGACGGCTCCCCTCGTGCCCAGCCAGCGCCGGGCGAACAGCAGGCCGTTTCGCGAATAATAGTAACGCGAGGTAGCCAGGGCGCTTCCCCGGAACGAGCGGGAGACGCCATGGTAAATACGGCTCGAGGGCTCGAGCATGAGCCGGGTGCCCCGGGACCTTGCCCGCATGCTCCAGTCACTGTCTTCGAAGATCAAGAAGTACCTTTCGTCGAACAGCCCGACTGCCTTCCAGGTCTCCCTGCTGGCGACGAAGCAGCAACCAGTGACGAGCTCGCTTTCTTGTGGGGCGCCTCGGGAGGGTTGTTCAGGTTCCTGAAGGTGCCGGGGGAAGCCTTCGTACGGACGGGCGGTACCCCCGTAAAACCAAGATTTGGCGGGGTCCGTCTGGTAACGTATATCAGGGCTCACGGCAACCGGACCGGAGAGGGCCAAGGAGACCAGTGGCGGCCAAAAGTCCGGCTCCACGGTCGTGTCGTTGTTGAGTACCCCAACCACGCTCGCTCCCTTGTCGAGGGCAAAGGTGATGCCGCGGTTACTGCCTCCGGCGAAGCCAAGGTTGCGCCCGGTCTGGAGAGTAGTTACCCAGGGGTGGAGGGCCTCGACCCGCTCAACCGAGCCGTCGGAGGAGCCGTTGTCCACGAGCAGTACCGCCGTACCCTGGAGATCTGCCGCCTGAAGGCTGCTGAGGAGCCCGAGGGTGTCCTCGGCGTTGTTCCAGTTCACGACCACGAGCCAGGTGTCGCTCATAGCGCCGGGTTGCCGCGTAGCAAGTTAGCTCCCTTCGCTGGTCAGCGGGGGCGACTTCCGGTGCCGGAGCGCTTGATGGACGGCGTCTAGGTAAACGGGCCCGAGCGCGCCGATAGAGCAGCTTCGGGCGTGGGAGCCAAGCTCCTCGCTGGCCGCGCGCCGCAACTCCGGGTCGCAAAGGAGGCGTCCGACTGCAGAGGCAAAACCGTCGATGTCCAAATAGGGCACCACGCACATGGGGAACTGCTGCATGAGCTCGGCCGTGCCG
>JBOGGK010000282.1:0-3527 GCA_050744045.1 Acidimicrobiales bacterium
GTGGGCGGCATGGGCCTGCTGGCCGCCCTGCTGCGCCGGGAGGACTAGATGGCCCGCGACCTGTCCAAGCCTGACCATCTCCCCAACCTGCGCCCCGGAAAGCAGCCGCCGCACCCCTCGTGGCTTCCGGCCCAACGCCGCGGGACGACCCCGCAGATGATCGGGCGCTACCCCGACTACGACGTGTTCGACGCCCAGGGCACCTGGGACCACGCCACCGCGGCGGTGATCGCCGAGCGCATGGCGGTCACCGAGGGTGAGCTGCGCTTCTTCTCGGCGAGGGAGACGCCCACCCTTCGGGCGTTCTGCGACATCTGCGTGGCCCAGGACGCAGAGCCCCGGGTGCCGGTGGCCGAAATGGTCGACGAGAAGCTGGCCGCGGGACGCCTCGACGGCTATCAGTACGCCGACATGCCCGACGACCGCGAGACCTGGCAACTGGTGTTGGCTGGCCTGGACGAGGTGGCCGAGGGCCGCGGGCGCCCGACGTTCGCGGCGTGCGACGCCGAGGCCCAAGAGGCGATCGTCGGCGACCTGGCCGAAGGCCAACTGGCGGGCGGGCCGTGGGAGCAGCTGAACGTAAAGCGGGCGTGGGCGGTGTGCATGCGCATGATCCTGGCCGCGTTCTACTCGCATCCTTGGGCGTGGAACGAGATCGGCTTCGGCGGACCTGCCTACCCCCGGGGCTACATGCGCCTCGGTCCGACCAGCACGACCGAGCCCTTCGAGCGCCCTGGGGCCACCTCAGAGGACCCGGTCCGGGTGGCACCGGAGCTGGGCGGATGACCCCGAGCTGGCTGAAGGGCTCGGTCGGGCCTACCGACAACGACTCCCGCTACTTGTTGGACGTGCACCGCCGGGACCTGCCCGGCGAGGACACCATGGTCCGCTACGACGACGGCGACGAGGTGGACATCTGCATCGTCGGGGCAGGGGCGGGCGGGTCGGTGCTCGCTCAACGCCTGGCTCGGGCCGGCTGGCGGGTGGTGATCGTCGAAGCCGGTCCGTTCTGGCATCCTGACGAGGACTGGGTGTCCGACGAGGCCGGCTCGCATCAGCTGTACTGGACCCAGAAACGCGTCATCGGCGGCACCGACCCCATCGAGATGGGCAAGAACCACTCGGGTCGGGGGGTGGGCGGCTCCATGGTCCACTATGCCGGCTACACCCCGCGCTTCCATCCCTCCGACTTCCAAACGAGAACCCTCGACGGGGTGGGGGCGGACTGGCCCATCGATTACCAGGACATCCGGCCCCATTACGAGACCGTCGAGCGCGAGCTGCCCGTCGCCGGAGAGGACTGGCCCTGGGGCCACCCCCACAAGTACCCCTTCTCCCCTCACCCGGTCTCGGAGGCGGCGTCGGTGCTGTGGCGCGGCGCCCTCAAGCTGGGCATCACCATGCGGGTGGGGCCCGTCGGCATCGTCAACGGCACCTTCGGGAACCGCCCGCACTGCATCTACCGGGGTTACTGCCTGCAGGGCTGCAAGGTCAACGCCAAGGCCAGCCCGTATGTCACCCACCTGCCTGATGCTCTCGCCCACCGGGTGGAGATCCGAGCGGGCTGCATGGCTGCCCGGGTCGAGGTCGACCAGACCTTCGGGCGGGCCACCGGGGTCACCTACATCAAAGAAGGCGAACGAGTCCAGCGGTGCCAGCGCGCCAAGGTGGTCGCCGTCGCCGGCTACTCCATCGAAACGCCTCGGCTGCTGCTCAACTCCACCTCGGCGCGCTTCCCCAACGGGCTGTGCAACAACGAGGACCAGGTCGGCCGCTACGTCATGGTGCAGGGGGCTTCGCAGACCGCGGGACGCTTCCCCGACGAGCTGCGCATGTACAAAGGGCCTCCGCCGGAGGTGTCTTCAGAGGACTTCTACGAGACCGAGACGGGCCGGGGTTTCGCCCGAGGCTTCTCCATCCAGACCGTTTCCCCGCTGCCGATCGGATGGGCCGAGCACGTCCTGGCCGACGGGCACTGGGGCCGGGCGTTGCGCGAGTACATGCGCGACTACAACCACTGGAGCTGCATCGGGGTGCTCAACGAGTTGCTCCCCCAACCCGACAACCGGGTGACGTTGGCCAACGAGACCGACCCATACGGGCTGCCCGTAGCCCGCTTCGACTACAGCCTGGGCGACAACGACAAGGCCAACATCGCCTACTCGACCAGGGTCATCACCAATATCCTGCATGCCGCGGGCGCCCAGGACGTCCTCACCATCCACCGCTACGCCCACCTGGTCGGCGGCGCCCGCATGGGCACCTCTCCGACAAACAGCGTCATCGACGCCCACCAGCGCACCTGGGCGGTCGACAACCTGTACGTCTGCGACGGCAGCGTCTGCCCAACCCAAGGCTCGGCCAACCCCGCACTCACGATCATGGCCCTCGCCTCCCGCCTCGGCGCTCACCTCGCCGACGATGGCCCGGCGTGAGCGGAGGGCGTCTCGACGGCCACGATCTCCGCTTCGGGCAACTATCGCCTCGCCGACGACTGGCGCCGCGGTCGAGGGATCCGGTCTCCCGACGGCCACACGGTGCGCCTGGACGAGGACGGGCGCTTGGTCGGTGTCACGCTGCTAGGCCTGCGACCTCGCTGCGAACACAGCGAGGTAGCCGAGGTCACCGCTCACCGGCCGGTCAGTGAGGAGCGGTTCCCGCTCCACCCCGAGACCCTGCTGCCGGTCGCGACCGGCGGACCTCGACGGGCGGCTACAGCGCAGCGCGCTTCCCGGGCGTCTGGGACCTCGGTTGCCGCAGGCGAGCGAGGCGGGGCACCTCGATGCTGCTAGCTGTGGACTACAGGGTCTTCCCGATCTGGCTGGTGATCGGCCATTTCGCCAACATCTTGTTCATGTTGTTCATGGTCCGCTCGGGACTGGAGGTCCTCTCCGCGTTCCCGAAGTTCTACCTGTCCGACGACTGCCCGCCCGGCAAGGAGTGGTTGCGCCTGACCCGCAAGGTGGTCTCTGCCGACGCCGCCCATCCGTGGAGCTCGTTGGACGAGGAGGCGGCCTGGAACCCGGTCATCGCCCTGCCCGGCCGCAAGAACCTGGGCCTCGGCCGGCACTGGCACTTCATGAGCCTGCAGTTCTGGATCGCCAACGGGGCGGCGTACATCGCCATGCTGTTCGTCACCGGCTGGTGGCACACGATGGTACCCACCAGCTGGGGGGTCTTCCCCGACGCGGTCAGGGCCGTCGGCTACTACTTCATGTTCCACCTTCCGCCCGACATCCCCGGCCAGCCCTTCAACGCCGTCCAGATGCTGAGCTACTTCTTCGTGGTGTTCATCCTGGCCCCGTTCCAGATACTGACCGGGGCGGCCATGTCGCCGTCGATCATCGGGCGGTTCCCGTGGTACACCCGGCTCTTCGGCGGCCGGCAACGGGCCCGGTCCCTGCACTTCTTGGGCATGCTCGCCTTCGTGGGCTTCATCGTCCTCCACACCATCATGGTGATCATCAACGGCCTGCCGGACCTGTGGACGGTGATGGTGCTGGGGCACGTGGATGCCGCCCCTTACC
>JBOGGK010000283.1:0-1513 GCA_050744045.1 Acidimicrobiales bacterium
GCATTGCTGTCCAAGGTACCCAATGCCTCGTCGGACTGGACCTGGGCACGGTTGAACACGACACAGTGGTGGTGTAGCTGGCAATCGCGCGACCTCGACTCGTATTGGAGCCAACAGCTCGCGACAACGCCCCGGACGGCTTCCTGACGCGCGCCCTGGGCGCCGGTGCGGGTCCTGAAGACGTGGTCCTCACCCCAGGCGATGACCTCGGAGGCCGCCTGTGCGAGGACCCCCTCGATGGCCGCCCTGGTCGCCTGGCCCGCCATCGCCCACATCACCGAGACCGATTTGCTGGGACTGAAGGTCATGTCGAAGCCGGCCACCGGCGAGCGCCTGCCTACCGAAAGCCGACCGAGGGGCCTGCCCGTGACCGGGTCCGTCAGCTGGGCGAGCATGCGGAAGAGCATCTCCGAGGAGACGACGTCGCCTACCTTCACCGAGCCGGGGGAGCTCCCGAGGCCGTCGAGGCCACGGCCGAGCCGGCCTGGTGGGGTGCCTCCAGCCGCGTAGTACTTGGCCGCGTCAGCTCCCTGGCCGACCTCACCGGCCACCGCGTCGACCAGGTACTGCCAGGCGCTCCCGCCCATCTTTAGCGGCCTGCCCATCGTGAGCACGGGCTCGGTCCACCTCGCAGAGTTGCCGGCCCGCCAATCGGGCCTCCTGCTCATAGGGGCGAAGGTGGCGATGTTCTTGTCCGTGCAGGTGAGACCCCCATGGCACCCCCGCCCTGCCTTCGCACCGCTCCTTGGCGACCCGGCTCCGCCGGGGCACCGTCACCAGTGCCAGACGTCCAGCAGAAGCTTCTAGAGAGGTAGCCAATAGGGGTGGGGCACGCGCGTGGCTGGCGCTGGTCGGCTGCCCGTCGGCCTGTCGGGATGACCTGCATGTGCGGCTCTGGGGAGTAGGCAAGCTGGTCAAGGACTTGAAGGACCGGAGGCGTCGCTGTTGGGGGTGGCAGCACGAGAGGTGGCCGACCGCTCGAGCTGGTGCGGGGAGGACCCGTTGGAGAGCCTGCCTAGGCCAGTGCTTGCTTGGCGAGGCTGAGATGGCTTGCGGGCATCCCGGACATGTAGCTGTGCCGTGACGGTGTCACAGAGTGTACCGTTGGCAGCTGCCAACACCTGGGTTGCACTTAAGGATCAGTTCATGCCGAGCACCTACAACGTGGGCGTCGTCTTCGAGGGCTTCGGCCATGTCGGCGCCGGCCCGCTCTCAAAAGCGCTCCCCGGTGCCGTGGTCTCGGAAGCGGCGGGCGTGACAACGGTCAGGGCAAAGTTCCGGGCGCCGGGCCCTGCCGCCGCCGTCTCGCAGGTGGTCGAGCGTGTCAGTAAAGCGGTACCGGCAGCCGTTCCTCTTCGCGTCGACCAAGACCTTGTCTCGGTGAGCGACATCGCCCGGCGCGTGGGCCGTACCAGGGAGTCTGTCCGGCTGATGGTGGACGGCAAGCGCGGCCCCGGCAGTTTCCCGGCACCGCTCGGGACCGTCGGCGAGGGCATCAGGGTCTGGCCATGGT
>JBOGGK010000284.1:0-2975 GCA_050744045.1 Acidimicrobiales bacterium
GTCCAGGGCAACCCCGCTCACCGAGGCCGCGCAGTCTGGGCCGGCGGCGGCGGGGTCAGCCTTCGACGCCACCACCTTGTGGCCAGGGTTCGCCAGAGCCGCGCTCCCCGCCGCCGCTGGGGCCCTCGCACTGCCTTGGGCGGAGGCCGGGGTGACGACCAGGGCCAGGAAGCCCGCCATGGTCGCGAGCGTCGCGCCCAATGCGACACCAGGCGCGGGGTGCCAACGGCGCACGCGTCGCCATTGGTAAGTCATAAGTCCTCCTAAAGGTCGCGAGTTGCCGGAATATATCTGCCCTTATCCCTTCCCTCCCCGTGTGACTACGCCCTGATCACTTTGTGATGGTCCGATGAAGGCAGGCATGGAACCAGGACACCATCTGGTAGTCCGCGCCGGGCCGGGCTCCGAGCTATCGTCTTCGGCGTGGCGCCACTGCGTGAGCGACCTCACCGGGCCTCGATATACCCAGCGCGGCCGGGTGCTCCGGAGCGATGTCAGCGGCGGCCCGCCCCAAAGCGGCGCAACCCCCCGTCGCCCTTGCCGGCCCGGCGGTGGCCGGGGTAGAGACCCAGCGATGAGGGTCGTCGCCACTGCGGGCCACGTCGACCACGGCAAGTCGACTCTGGTGAAGGCGCTCACGGGCGTGGACCCGGACCGCTGGCCGGAGGAAAAAGCCCGGGGCCTCACTATCGACTTGGGCTTCGCGGTGGCCCAGCTCCCCTCCGGGGAAGAGATCGGCTTCGTCGATGTCCCCGGCCACGTGCGTTTCGTCAAGAACATGCTCGCCGGCGTCAGCTCCGTCGATGCCTGCTTGTTCGTGGTCGCCGCCAACGAAGGCTGGAAACCGCAGTCCGAGGAGCACCTGCGCATCCTCGGACTGCTCGGCGTCCGCCATGGCGTCGTAGCCCTCACGAAGGTGGCCCTGGTGGACGGCGACGAGCGAGAGCTGGCTGCCATGGAGGTCCAGGACCACCTGCGGGGGACGTTCCTGGAGCGATCCGAGCTGGTGGCCGTCGACGTGGTCGCCGGGGCCGGGACCGAGCAGCTCCGCACGGCCCTCGACCGTTTGGTGACGACGACACCGGCCGCCGCCGACCGCGGCTGGCCCCGGCTCTGGGTGGACCGGTCCTTCCCGGTACGGGGGGCGGGGACGATCCTCACCGGCACCCTAACCGGCGGGTGCTTCTCGGTCGGCGACGACCTGGAGATCGACCCGGGCGGCACCCGGGCCCGGGTCAGGGCCCTGCAGAGCCACCACGCCTCAGTGCAGAGGGCGGCCCCCGGCCGCCGCCTCGCCGTCAACCTGACCGGCGTGCCCCACGAGCAAGTGAGGAGGGGGCACGCTCTCGTACAGCCCGGTCAATGGCGCCTGACCAGGACTGTGGACGCCTCGCTCGAGGTGTTGGCCTCGGTCGGGCACCCGGTCATGGGAAAGGGTGCCTTCAGCGCGCACATAGGCGCCGGCAGCTTCCCGGTGCGCCTGCGCGTCATCGGCCGTTCCACCAAGATCGAGCCTGGGGGCGAAGGGCCGGTGCGCCTCTGGCTCGACGCCAACGCCAGGTTGCCCCTGCTGCCAGGGGACCGCTATGTCCTGCGCGAAGCCGGGCGGGGGGAGACCCTGGGCGGGGGGGAGATCCTGGACGTAGCGCCCGTCCTCGCGGCCGCGCGCGCCGCCCCCTCCCGTTCGCCCGAGCGGGTCGTCCGGGAGCGGGGATGGGTAGGCGTCGCCGAGCTCGCCAGGCTCACCGGTCGCACCGTCGAGCCCACGCTGGGTCGCTGGGTCGTGGACCCGCCTCTGCTCGCCCAGACCCGGGAGGAGATCTCCCAGGCATGCCGCGGCGCCGGCGCCCGGGGCGTGCCCTTGGCCGGCTTCAGCCAGAGGCAGCGCATCGTGCTGGCGACGGGGGTCGCAGGGGTCAGGGTGGATGCCGACCGCGCCGTCGCCGAAGGTTCCGCCAGCCCGGCGCTGAGCGAGGGCGCCCGGCAGGTCCTGGGCCAGCTCGAGGCGGCACGCTGGTCCCCGCCCGCGCTACCTATCGCCGATCGGGCGGCACTAAGGGAACTGGAACGCAAGGGCGAGGTGGTACAAGCGGGAGAGCTGTGGTTCGCGGCCTCGGCCGTCGACGCCGCGGTCGAGGCGCTGGCGGGGCTGCTCTCGTCGCGCCCGGATGGCTTCACGGTGGCCGCGGCCAGGGACGCCCTCGCCAGCAGCCGCAAGCACGTGCTCCCGCTCCTCGGCCTCCTCGACTCGATGGGCTTTACCCGCCGCAGAGGAGAGCTCCGGGTCGCCGGGCCCCAGATGCCGGTGGCCAGCACCGGTGCCGGCCGGATCTCCGCCGGTGCCGGTTGAGCCGGCGCCGGCACGTCAGCCTGGGCGCCGGCGCCGCGATGCGTCGGTCACCCACGGCGGGTCCCAGCCGTGGTCGGCGACGTTGAGGTCGACCCCGGGCGGGACGATCTCGTCTATGCGGTCGAGCACCTTTTGGTCCAGGCGGATCCCAGGTGCGCCGAGCAAGCTGGTGAGCTGGTCCATCGTGCGGGGCCCGATAATGGCCGAGCTCACCGCCGGGTGCACCAGGACGAAAGCGACCGCCAGTTCGGGCAGGCTGTAGCCGGACTTCTCGGCCAGGAGGGAAAGCTGGTCGACGGCTCCTAGCTTGGCGGCGTTAGCCGGGTCGTCGAGGTCGTAGCGGGCGGGCAGGCGCTCGGCGCGCCGCGACGTGTTGTCCTTGCCGGTGCCGAAGCGGCCCGACAGCCAGCCTCCGGCGAGAGGGCTCCAGGGGATGACTCCCATCCCGTAGCGCTGGCACACCTCCAGCACCTCGGCCTCGATGCCGCGCACCAGCAACGAGTACGGGGGCTGCTCGGTGGCCAGTCGCTCCCGGCCCCGGCGCTCGGACACCCAGTGCGCCTCCACCACCATCCAGGCGGGGAAGGTGGAGCTCCCGAAGTACCTGACCTTCCCGGCGTGGACC
>JBOGGK010000285.1:0-8875 GCA_050744045.1 Acidimicrobiales bacterium
GTCCCTGATCTGGTCTTGGGAGACGTCGAAGGGGACATCAGGTTCGGGCAGGCCGACAACTTGATGAAGCACGGAGTCCTGACGGTCGGAGGGTCGTCTACCATCATGGCTTGCGGTGCGGCGAAACTGGGGCTCCGGGTCGCTTTTGTCGGAGTTTTCGGGGACGATGCTGCCGGCCACTTCATGCTCGATCAGCTGAGAGGCAGAGGCATAGACGTGTCCCATTGTGTTGTGCTCCCCGGACGTTCCACCGCGATTTGTGTCCACTTGCTGCGCGCTGGCAGGGAACGGGACCGCGCCATGATCAGCTGGGTGGGTTGCGACAGCGAACTTACGGCCGAGATGGTGCGTTCGTCACTTGGCGAGTCAGTGCGACATAGCCACGTAGGCTCGTTTTATCTGCTGCCAAAGCTGGCACCCGCTCTGCCCGGCCTATTTGCCGAATTGCGCCGCGCCGGGTGTACGACCTCGTTGGACCCACAAGGGGATCCTGAGCGCAAGTGGGGTGGCGCGCTTCGTACGGTACTGGCAGAGACCGACCTCTTCTTCCCGAACCGTAACGAAGCCCTCGCGGTGGCCACCGCTCTTTGCGAAAGGGATCCCGGTGGGGGACTCGGTCGCGACGATGGTGCTGCTCGCGATCATGATCGTGACGATACCCGCGATGACGATATGGCGCGTCTATTGGGGGCGCTTACGACCCTGGGCCCTTGTACGGTCGTGAAGTCCGGTGCGGATGGCGCGTTCGCCCTGGACCGGGGGGCAGTCGTACATGCCTCGGCGATGCCCCAGAGGGCGGTTGACACGATCGGCGCCGGCGACAGCTTCGACGCCGGTTTTGTATACGGGTTCTTGCAGGGTTGGCCCATCGACAAGAACCTGGCCTTTGCCGTGGCCTGCGGTACCCTGTCGACCAGAGAAGCTGGCGGGGTGTTGGGGCAAGCGCGAGTGGCGGAGGCGATGTCCGCCCAGGGGCCGTCGGTGCGCTCCACCCCTTAGCCGTGAACGGGGGAGGCCGATGCTAGACAGGCCGAGCCTGAGGGTCCATGTCGGTAGTTCTGAGACAGCGCCTGGCCCGCGCCTCGCCGTAGTGCTCGGTTAGGCGAGGCGCTACAGCAAGGAGGGCAACCCGCCCACAGACATCTTCAACCTCTAGGTCAACGCGCCGCGGGATGCGGTCGGAGGGCCGGGGGGTCGCGGCCCGGCCTCCATGGATCTCGGCCGGGGCCACCGCCTTCCACCCGGGCCGTCACCTACAGGGGCGGCCGCCACCTATTGTGGTCGCGCCGGTCTTAGGAACTTTTGTAGGGTCGATGGCCGTACTGCACAGCTTCGACCTGGCGAAGTGAGACGAGGGAGCCCATCGTGCAAGCGGTCGTGATCGAAAAACCCGGGGACCTAAGCGTGGCCGAGGTGCCCGACCCGAGCCCCAGCCCGGGGGAAGTGGTAGTCGCGGTGCGGGCGTGCGGGATCTGCGGTACCGACCTGCACATAGCCGACGGTGGGTTCGCCGCCGCCCGCTACCCCCTCATCCCCGGCCGCGAGATCGCGGGTGAGGTGGTGGCGCTTGGTAGCGGTGTGCCTGGCATCCGGTGGGCACGATGGTAACGATCGACCCCTCGGTCTTCTGCGGGCGGTGCCGCCCCTGTCGCGAGGGCCACGGCAACCTGTGCGAGGACTGGAACGCGTTGGGCGACACGATGGCCGGCGGGTGCGCCGAGTACGTCGCGGTGCCCTACTAGAACGCCCATCCTCTGCCCGAGGGTTTCGACCTGTCGGTGGCTGCCCTCGTTGAACCGTTGTCTTGCGCCGTTCACGGTTACGACCTGATGAGGACCAAGCTGGGCGACCGTTTCCTCGTCTACGGCGCCGGCATGATGGGCCTGCTGCTCGTCGCCTTGGCGGGCCGGGCTGGTGCCGTGTCGGTCGACGTCGTCGAGCCGAACCCAAAGCGGCGGGAGTTGGCCCTCGCTAGGGGGGCCACGAAGGTCGCGGCCGGCCCGGCCGAGCTCGATGGAGAGCGTCGCTTCGACGTCGTCATCGACGCCACGGGCGCCGTCGGCGCCTTGGCGGGCCGGGCTGGTGCCGTGTGGGTCACAGCTTCGACCGCGCCTGCGACCTCGCCGTCCAGGTCGACCTCGGCCTCGGCCGGCTGGTGACCGACCAGTTCCCCCTGGCTTCGTACCCGCAGGCCCTCGAGCACGTGCGCCGAGGCTCGGGTTTGAAAACCCAGGTCTTCCCCGGGAAACCAGAGCCGGGCAGATAGGGCTGGTAAGGAGAGCACCTGGAAAAGAGCGCCCAGTGACCGGTGGCGCCCGGCACCGAACCGCCAGCAGTTGGCGTCCCGGCGGGCGTGGTCATGGCTGGGCACGGCTTGGTCATGGGTGGACCTGCTGGCGGCCGGCACCCGGGCCGAGCACGGCGTGGTCATGGCCGGGCACGGCTTGGTCCCGCCGGCGCCGGCTGGGCGATCCCCGAGCGCGACCCCGGCCGAGGGCCGGCCCGAGCGGAGCTGGTGACCACCACTACCGAACGGGCGGGGAGGCGATCGAAGAAGCGCCCCAGGACGTAGCTCGGCAGGGCGGCGACCGCGATTATGAGCAAGGCGAACGGGGCGGCCTGCCCGTAGGCCAGGTTTTGCTCGTAGTCCCAGAATTGGGTGGCCAACGTGTACACCCCCGTCGGCACAAGCATCAATGTGGCCGTCAGTTCGGTGACGGCGGAGAGGAAAACCAAGGCAAAAGCGGCGGCCAGGCCAGGGCCGACCAGAGGGCGGGTGACCCGCCAGAGGACCGCCCAGGGGCGCTGGCCCAGGCTACGGGCTACCTCCTCCACCTGCGGCGGCGCCTGCGCCACCGAAGCGCGCACCCCCACCAGGGCCAGGGGGAAGAACATGATCGCATACGCGGCCACGAGCATCGGTGCCGTCTGGTACCACACACCCCCTGCGTATTTCTCGCTGAAATAGGCGAGCGAGAGGGCGATGACGACGCCCGGTATCGCCAGGACCACATAGGTGCTGCGCTCGAGGACCAGGTGGGCCCGGCCCCGGTGGCGGACCGCCAGGATGGCGACCGGCAAGGCCGCCAGGGTGGCCAGCGCGGCAGCGCTGGCGCTGTACACGAAGGTGTGCCAGGCGTCGCCGGCCATCGACGAGCCGATGATCACCCCTTTGGCGCCGATGGCCCACCAGTAGGCGGCGGAGCCGACGGGCACACCGAGAGCCAGGCCGACCAGCGCCGACAAGCCGGCCAGGGCCGGGCCCTTCCAACGGCCCAGAGCGTGGCGGCCCGTGGCCCGCTGGGCCATGCGGTCGGCGCGGCTAACCCGAGCGCGGCCCTGGCCTGCTTGCTCGCCGGCCAGGACTACCAGGCCGAGCGCCACGAGCACCAGGGACAGCGCCGCGGTGGTCGGGACGCTGAACGACCCGAACTCGGTGAATATTTCCGTCGTGAAGGTCTGGTAGCCCAATATCTCAAAAGCGCCGTACTCAGCCAGGATCACGAGCGCCACGAGGAGGCAGCCGCCGAGGATCCCGACCCGTGCTTGGCCCACGGTGACCCGCCACCACGTCCCCCAGGGCCCGAAACCCTGGCTCCTCGCCACCTCCTCCAGGGCAGGGTCGGCGTTGCGGAGGCTGGAGGCGACCGGCAGGTAGACCAAAGGGTAAACGGCGAGGGTCATGACCAGGACGGCGCCGGGGAAGCCGGCCACCCGGTTGCTGAGCGACGCCCACCCGAAGCTGACGACGAAATCAGGTACGGCGAGCGGGACCACCAGCAGCACGGCCCAGATCCGGCGCCCCGGGACGTCAGTGCGCTCCACCAGCCAGGCCGCACCGACCCCTATCGCCGTGCAGAGCGCGCTCACCACCACAGTAAGGCGGACCGTGTTCCACAAAAGGTGCGCAGTTAGAGGCCGCCATATCAAAGAGGCCACCCGCGAGGGGCCGACCCCCGCCGCCTCCACGAGCAGGAACGCCAGCGGGACGAGCACCACCAGGGCCACCGCGCCACTGAGCGCGCTGAGCGCGAGAGGACGGCCCGGCCGGTGTACCCAGCCGTTCACTGCAGGCCCGCCTTTCGCAGGAGCGTTCGAGCAGGCCCGCCGTCCCCGAGCTCGGCAATGGTAATGGGGTAGGGTCGCAACTGGCCGAAGGGCGTCTCTCCGGTCCCGGGCTTCACGCCGTGGGCCAAGGGGTACTCGAAGCTGTCCGAACCGGCGAGGACCTCCTGGCCCTGCTTGGAGACGAGGAAAGCGAGGAACCTCTGGTCGGCCCCCGGGTGCCGGGACGACCTGAGGGCGGCTGCTCCGGACACGTCCACCACGTAACCGGGGTCGTCGGGGGCAAAATGGGCGATGGCGGAGTGCACTCCAGAAGCGCCGATCTCAGCCCTCAAGCGGTACCAGTAGTACTGGTTGATCACACCCAGGGCCACGGCTCCCCGGTTGACTTCGCTGGTTATCGCTTCGTTGTCGGAGTAGACGTGGCCGGCGGCATTGGCGCGCACGCGGCGCAGCCACTCCAGTGTGCGAGCCTCCCCATAGGCCCGGTCAACCGCCGTGACTATGGGTTGGAAGTCGGTCTCGCTCGGGGCGAGAGCCAACTTGCCCTTGTACTCGGGCGCGGCCAAACCGAGCACGGACCTCGGGACCTCGGACCGGGGTAACAACTTGGGGTTGTAGACGACCACGCTGACGCGCGCCGAAATCCCTACCCATTCACCTTTCGGCGAGTCATATTTCGCCGGTACCTCGGCCAACGTCGACGCCCGGACAGGTGCCAGCAAGCCTTTTTCTTGCAGGTACTCGAGGGCAGGGGAGTTCTCGGTGTAGAAGACGTCGGCTTTGGGGTGCGACGCCTCGGCCACGATCTCGTTGGCGAGGAAATCTTCGTCGTTGTAGCGCACCTGGACCTTTATGCCCGTGTCCTTTTCGAAAGCGGCCACCAGCGACTGCGTGGTCTGCTGGTGCTGTCCGCTGTAAAGCGTGATCGAGGTGCTGGCCCCTCCCCCCACGTCGCCTCCGCCACCGCAACCGCTAGCCAGCGCAACTACGGCTCCGGCGACGGCGGCCAGGGCCCAGCGCCTCATCGCGTTACCCGCAGCCGCGCTACGCCCAGTCGCCTGCCCATAACTCCGCTGCTTGCAACCTGTCGCTCCTCGTGGTCGATCGGTGGAGCACCAGGCTATTTGTTCGCTCAGCGTAACCTCCAGCCCAGGGACCAGGCGCGCCGGCCACTACCGGCGCTAACGTGCCGAGCGTGCTGGAGGAGGCCGCCCTTCCCGTCCTGGTGCTCAAGAAATCGGCGCTCGACAACAACCTGGAGGTCATGGCCCGTTATGCCGGGGGCCACGGCTTCGTCCTGGCGCCGCACGGCAAGACGACAATGGCGCCGGCACTGTTCCGCCGCCAACTGGAAGCGGGCGCGTGGGGCATCACGGTCGCCAACATGTCCCAGGCCCTCGTGGCGTACGGAGCGGGCGCCACGCGGGTCGTCGTCGCCAACGAGGTCGTGGGGCCAGTGGACGCGCGAGCCATGGCGGAGGCCTTGGCACCAGGAGGACGTGAGCTCTACTGCTTGGCCGACTCGGTCGAAGGGGTTTCCTTTCTCGACCGCAACCTCGCCGCCACCGGGGTGAGGGGGCGCCTGAGAGTGCTGGTGGAAGTGGGCGCTCCGGGTTCTCGGGCGGGTGTGCGCTCCGAGGAGGAGGGTTTGGGGGTGGCCCGGGCGGTCCGGGACAGCCCGCACCTGCGCCTGGCCGGGGTCGAGGGCTTCGAGGGCGCGCTCGCTTCCGACCGCTCGCCCGGTGCCCTGGCCAAGGTCGACGGCTACCTGGAGGGTTTGCGCCGCTTCTCCCTCAGGCTGGCGGGCACCGGCGCGCTCGACGGACCGGGACCGGCGATCGTGTCCGCCGGGGGGAGCAAGTACTTCGACCGGGTGGCCCGCGTGCTTGGCCCCGGCGCCGCCTGGGGACAGGCCCGGGTGCTCCTGGTCGTGCGCGCCGGCTGCTACCTCCTCCACGACCACGGCATCTACGCCGGGACCTCCCCCCTTGCGGGCGGCGGCGCGGGCGGGGCGGGGCTGGTCCCCGCCATGGAGGTCTGGGCGGAAGTCCTCTCCACGCCCGAGCCCGGCCTTGCCATCGTTGGGCTCGGCAAGCGGGACGCCTCTTACGACCTCGGGCTCCCGGTACCCCTCCACGTCGTGCGGGGAGGTACGGGACCGGTAGAGCCGCTCACCGAGGACGCCCTGGTGCGCCTGGACGACCAGCACGGTTACCTCCAGCCGGGGCGGGGGCTACGGGTGGGCGACCGGGTCGGCTTCGGGTTGTCCCACCCCTGTACGGTTTTCGACAAGTGGCGCAGCGCTCTCGTGGTGGACGACGATTACCGGGTGCTCGAGCGCGTCGAGACATTTTTTCACTGAATGCCAAGAGATCTTCAAGCGGTGGCGTCAGGGCGCGCCGGGGCGACTATGCTCGGGCGTACCGGCTTTTTCGACCAGGAGCGTTCGCGTGCCCGCCACGGTCCTTCTCGGCACCCAGTGGGGCGACGAGGGCAAGGGAAAACTGACGGACCTGCTGGCCAAGGAGATGCAGGTCGTAGTCCGCTACCAAGGCGGCCACAATGCCGGCCACACGATCGTGGTCGACGGCGAGGCGTTCGCCTTGCAACTGCTGCCGAGCGGCGTGCTTTACCCCAACGTCACCCCGGTCATCGGCAACGGGGTCGTGGTCGAGCCCCGGGCCCTGCTGGCAGAGATGGACGCCCTCGGCAAGCGGGGGGTCGATTGCTCGCGCCTGGTGATCTCGGGCAACGCCCACCTGGTCATGCCCTACCACCAGCAGATGGACGCCCTAACCGAGCGCTACCTCGGGAAGAACCGCCTTGGCACCACCAAGCGGGGGATCGGCCCGGCTTACGCGGACAAAGCCGCCCGGATAGGGCTGCGGGCGCAGGACCTCCTCGACCCGAGGATATTCCGCCAAAAGCTCGATGTGGTCCTGAAGGAGAAGAACCTCATCCTGGCCAAGGTCTACAACCGCCTCGCCCTATCGGCCGACGAGATCGCCCGCTCGTACCTGGAGGAGTACGCCCCCCGGCTGGCCCCTCACATCGGCGATGCCGTCGGAGTGGTCCACAGCACCCTCGCCGCCGGAGGCGGGGTGCTGCTCGAAGGGGCACAAGCGACGTTCCTCGACCTCGACCACGGCACCTACCCTTTCGTCACCTCTTCCAACCCGGTGGCAGGAGGCGCCTGCACGGGCGCCGGGATCGGCCCCCGGTACATAAGCCGGGTAATAGGGATCGCCAAGGCTTACGTGACCCGGGTCGGGGCCGGCCCGTTCCCTACCGAGGCCTTGGGGCCGGCGGGCGACGCCCTCGTGGCACGGGGCAAGGAGTACGGCACCAACACCGGGCGCCGGCGCCGCCCCGGTTGGTTCGACGCCGTGATGATGCGCCAGGCCGTGCGCCTCAATTCCCTGGACGAGCTGGCGGTCACGAAACTGGACGTGCTGGACGGCTTCGGGACCGTGAAGGTCTGCGTCGCCTACGAGGCCGGCGGCACCCGCTATGAGAACCTCCCCTGGCACCAATCGGTCCTGCACGACGTGACTCCGGTCTACGAGGAGCTGGCGGGCTGGCAGGCGGACACGTCCGAAGTGGCCAGCAAGCACGCCCTACCGCCGGCCGCCCGGCGCTATATCGAGTTCCTGGCCGAGCAATCGGGCGCACCGGTGACCTACGTCGGCGTCGGGCCCGGCCGCGAGCAGGTCATAAGGTTTGCCGAGCCGTGAGGGTCTGCGTCGTGGGCAGCGGAGGCCGCGAGCACGCCTTGGCGGCCGCCCTGGCGGAGACCTCCGACGTGGTGGTGACCCCGGGCAACCCGGGCATGGAAGGCCTCACGCTCACCGAGGCGCCGCCCGAGCGGGTAGAGGCCGACCTATGGGTCGTCGGTCCCGAAGCGCCTTTGGTCGACGGCCTCGCCGACCGGGTGAGAGCCAGGGGCGGGCTCGTCTTCGGCCCCGGGGCGGACGGCGCCCGCCTAGAGGGTTCCAAGGCCTGGATGAAAGAGATCCTCGTCGCGGCCCGGGTCCCGACCGCGAGCTACCAGGCCTTTGGCGAACCCGGGCCTGCCCTCCAGTACCTCCGGGCCGTGCCCGGGCCCTGGGCGGTGAAGGCTGACGGGTTGGCGGCGGGCAAGGGCGTGCTCGTCACGAGCCGTTTCGACGAGGCGGCCGGCGATGTCCAGGCCAAGCTGTCCGGGAAGGCGTTCGGTGACGCCGGTCGCCGGGTCCTGATCGAAGAAGTCCTCGAAGGCAAAGAACTGTCGGTGATAGCGCTCTGTGACGGCCGCCGGGCCTATCCTCTGGCGGCGGTGCAGGACTTCAAGCGGGTAGGCGACGGCGGGGCCGGGGCCAACACGGGCGGGATGGGCGCCTACTCGCCGGTCCCCTTTGCCGGCGACGACGTCGTCGGCCAGGTGATGGAGCGGGCCGTCCTACCCACGCTGCACGCCCTCGGCAAGCGTGGCATCGACTATCGGGGTGCCTTGTACGCAGGCATCATGCTCAGCGAGGACGGGCCGAAAGTGCTCGAGTTCAACGTCCGCTTCGGCGACCCCGAGGCCCAGGTGCTGCTGCCCCGGTGGAACGGCGACGTCACCCAAAGCCTGGCCGCGGCCGCTTCGGGCGCGCTCTTCGACCACAACGCCCCCGCTTTCTCCGGCACCGCCGCAGTTTGCGTCGTCCTCGCCACCCCCGGCTACCCCGAGGCGCCCCGACCAGGGGCGGTCATCGAGGGGCTCGAGGAAGCCCGCCGGGTCGCCGGGGCGAGGGTCTACGCTGCCGGCGTGGGAGGGGTACCGGGT
>JBOGGK010000286.1:0-5682 GCA_050744045.1 Acidimicrobiales bacterium
GAGATTGACAAAGACCGCCCGCGGTAAGCGCGCCCCAAACTCCTACCGCAACCAACAGAAAGAGACTAGGAAATCCCTGTGAGCACCATTCGCAACATCGCCATCATCGCCCACGTTGACCACGGCAAGACCACTTTGGTGGACGCCATGCTCCGCCAGTCCGGAACCTTTCGCGCCAATGAGGCCGTCGCCGAGCGCGTCATGGACTCGAACGAGCTGGAGCGCGAGCGCGGCATCACCATTCTCGCCAAAAACACGGCCATCTTCTACCACGACCAGAAGATCAACATCGTGGACACGCCCGGTCACGCCGACTTCGGGGGCGAGGTGGAGCGGGCGCTCACCATGGTGGACGGGGTGCTGCTCCTGGTGGACGCGAGCGAGGGACCGCTCCCCCAGACCCGCTTCGTGCTGCGCAAGTCGCTCGAGGCAAAGCTGCCCGTCGTCGTGGTCGTAAACAAGGTCGACCGCCCCGACGCCCGCCCGGCCGAGGTCCTCGACGCCGTCTACGACCTGTTCATCGACCTCGGCGCGGACGACCACCAGATCGAGTTCCCCGTCGTCTACTGCAACGCCCGCACCGGCCAGGCCGCCCTCTCGGCCGAAGAGGCGGTGGACGCCCCCGACCTCAAGGTCCTCTTCGACCTGCTCGTGGAGCACGTCCCGGCGCCGGAGTACTCCGAAGGCCACCCGTTCCAGGCGCTCGTCGCCAACCTGGACGCCTCCCCCTACGTGGGGCGCCTGGCCGTCTGCCGGGTCCACCAGGGCTGGGTACGCAAAGGGGAAACCGTGGCCTGGTGCCGCCAGGGCGCCGGCGGCGAAGCCCAGAGGGTGCGGGTGGCAGAGCTGTACATGACCGACGCCCTCCACCGGGTCGACGCCGGTCCCAGGGGAGCCGGCCCCGGCGACATCGTCGCGGTGGCCGGGATCGCCGAGATCATGATCGGCGACACGCTGGCGGATGCCGACGACCCCCGGCCCTTGCCCGGCGTCAGGGTGGACGAGCCGGCCATCTCCATGACCATCGGGGTCAACTCCTCGCCCCTGGCGGGACGGGAAGGCACCAAGTTGACCGCCCGCCTGGTCAAAGGACGTTTGGACGCTGAGCTGGTGGGCAACGTCTCGGTCCGGGCCCTGCCCACCGCCCGTCCCGACACCTGGGAAGTACAAGGACGGGGAGAGCTCGCCCTCGCCGTGCTGGTGGAACTGATGCGCCGTGAGGGCTTCGAGCTCACCGTGGGCAAGCCCCAGGTGCTCACAAAGCTCGTCGACGGCAAGCTCTACGAGCCGGTCGAGAGGGTCTCCCTCGACATCCCCGACGAGCACATCGGCACGGTGACCCAGCTCCTGGCCGGGCGCAAGGGGCGGGCCCAGCATGTCGTCTCCCCCGGCAGCGGCTGGGCCCGTATGGACTGGCTCGTCCCTTCGCGCGCCCTGATCGGGCTCCGTACGCAGCTGCTGACAGAGACCAAGGGCACCGCCCAGCTCCACCATGTCCTCGACGGTTGGGAGCCGTGGTCAGGGGAGATCCGCACCCGCCAGAACGGCTCGCTCGTAGCGGACCGGACGGGCAAGAGCGCCAGCTACGCCCTTTTGAACCTGCAGGAACGGGGCACGCTCTTCATCGGCCCGGGGACCGACGTCTACGAGGGGATGATCGTCGGCGAGAGCTCCCGGCGCGAGGACATGGACGTCAACCCGACCAAGGAGCGCAAGCTCACCAACATGCGCTCCTCGACGGCCGAGGAGCTGGTCCGGTTGTCGCCCCCGCGCCCGCTCTCCCTGGAGCAGGCCCTCGAGTTCCTCCGCGAGGACGAGTGCGCCGAAGTGACACCGGCTTCGGTGCGCCTGCGCAAGGTGGTCCTGGCCCAGGCCGACCGCGCCCGCCTCCGTGCCCGCCCCCGGCGGGCCCCCGGCGGCTCCACTTGCACCACTAGAGGTGCCGCCGGCGCGCGCTGAGCACCTTGAGCACCCACGCAGACCCCAGAACAACCAGATTAATTTAGGTGGTTAGCCGATGGAGATCGGGGTACCGCCTGTGGTCACCTTGATGGCGTTGTGGGACACGGTGGGCTTGGAGCGGCCTACGGACCAGATCCCGTAGAACTGAGCGGTCACGGTGTTGTGCGATACCACCGTGCCCACGTTCTCGGGGGTGTGGGACTTGGGCGGGACCTTCGCCTGGTCGTTGGCGAACACGATGATCCCCGCCGTGTTGGGGGCCTCCTGGTGGCCAAGGTTGTTGCGAGCGACGGTATTGCCCGTCACGTGGACGTCCTTGGTGGACGAGTTGAACGCCTCGGCGTTCACGACCACCCCTCCCTCCCAGGACCCGGTGACCTTGTTGGCGCTCACGTCCACATCTGAGACCGTCGAGCTTGGCAGGTCGGCCGCCACTACGATCCCGCCGATGTCAGGGCCATTGGCGCGGGCCAGGCCCGTGCCGGTCACGGTGTTGCCGGAGATGACCAGATGGGACAGCGTCCCCCCGAGGTTCTGGGCGGCCACGACCAGCGCGCAGCCGCCGTAGTCCCGCGACATCTGGTTGCCGGTGATCCGGTCGTGGGAGGAGGCCACCAGCGAGGCCTTGTGGTCCTGGGTGATGGTGCCGGGGTCCCTCGGCCCGTTGTCCATGAGCCCGATCCCGCCTCGTCCGTTATCGAGCACCTTGTTGCCCTCGACGGTGGAATTGGAGACACCGAACAAGCTGATGCCGAACGAGTCGCTTACGAACGAACGCAGGCCGCTCTGCAGCGGAGGTGCGGACTTGTTAGCGGTCTTGAACCCGTTGCCGGTCACCGTCGAGCTCTTGATCGTGAGGTGCGACGTCTTTTGGGCCAAGATGCCCTCGAAGCTGGCACCGGACACGGTAACCGAGCTGATGGTCACGTGCGAGGCGCCCGCGCCTACATAGATCCCGATATCGCACCCGGTGGCGTTCACGGTTTTGTGCGCGATGCTCTGGTGGGGCGTGGCCACCACGGCGGCGCTCAACCCTGAGCCCCCGACGTTCGCTGTACACGACGGCGCTGTCGCTGCGCCCGCGACCGCGGCGCCCCCTGGCAGCACGGCCCCGGTCAGCGTCCCGGTCGCGGTCCCCGCGACGACGACGAGCCCGGCGAGGGTGCCGGACCGACCTTTCCTCAGCATTATTGTCTCCTCTTTGGCCTTATGCGGGGTACACCGCTGAGCCTTTCCTGCTGCCCTGTGAGGGCAGGCGAATAGCCCTGCAACACTTGGCGGAGCCAGCTCAGGAGCGATACCGTAGCAGGAGCGCTCTCGCGCTGCCAGTCGGTCAAGAAGATGGGCCCCCACGTCTACCGCGACCAAGGAGCACTCCAGGACCGCCGCCTTCTTCCACTGTGGCGGGCGACAGCTCTACGGCCGCCGGCGCCTGGCGCCTCCACCACGGCGCGTCAGTTGAGCGAGGGTTCGGCCGGGAAAGCGGAGACCAGGGCCAGTTGGCCGCCCTGGCGGCGGAGCACTCTTTTCCATAGCGCCGCAGGGTCGTCGCTGAAAGCGTCGTCGGCGCCGGCTTCGAGCAGCCACCAGGCGCCTGAGCCGATCTCGTCCTCCAGCTGGCTCGCCCCCCAGCCGGCGTAGCCGGCGAACACCCGCAGCCTTTCTATACAAGGCTGGACGAAGGCGGGGTCGGCCTCCAGGTCCACCGTGCCCAAGGCCCCCTGTAGGGGCAGGTAGCCCGAACCGGGGACCGAGACCTGGGGCTTCACCCGAGCGAGGCAGATCGACCCCTCGCTCACGGGGCCACCGACGAATACGACCGCGGGCTCGCTCGCCAGCCCCTCCCATTCGGGCAGAGGCGACGCCACCGAGGTGGTGCTCGGCCGGTTGAGCACGAGGCCCACCGCGCCCTGGTCGCCGTGGGCGAGGAGGAGCACGACGGAACGGGCAAAATTGGGGTCGACGAGCCGGGGGCCGGCCACCAGCAACCTGCCTTGGAGCCCCCCTCGGGTATCGGCCATGGGTCCCATCATTCCTCGTGTACGGTGCTAAGTATGCACGCCGTCACAGTAGTCCCGCTGAAGGCGGGCTCGGTCGACCTGACCGATTTGCCCGAACCCCCTAACGAGGACGGCCCCATCTTGGTGAAAACGCGGGCCGTCGGGGTATGTGGCACCGATGCCGAGATAATCGCCGGCGAGTACGGCTGGGCGCCGCCCGGTGAGGAGCGCCTCGCCTTGGGCCACGAGTCGCTCGGGGAAGTCCTGGAAGCGCCAGCGGGCTCCGGTTTCGCCCCGGGCGACCTCGTGGTCGGCATCGTGCGCCGGCCCGACCCCGAGCCCTGCTACAACTGCGCCATCGGCCAGTGGGACATGTGCCGCAACGGCAACTACACCGAGTGGGGCATCAAGGAGCACCACGGTTATGCCCGCGAGCGCTACCGGATAACCCCCGATTTCCTCGTAAAAGTGTCCCCTTCCCTAGGCAACCTGGGCGTGCTGCTCGAGCCGGCAACGGTCGTCGCCAAGGCCTGGGACCATATCGGCCGCATCGGCCAGCGCGCCCGCTGGGAACCCAAGGTCGTCCTCGTCACCGGGGCTGGTCCCATCGGCCAGCTGGCCGCCCTCCTCGGCGTGCAACGCGGTTACGAGGTCCACGTCCTGGACCGGGTCACCTCGGGGGCCAAGCCACAGCTGGTGGCCGGCCTGGGCGCCACCTACCACCACGGCGACATCCCTTCGACCGGGGTGACGCCCGACATCGTCGTCGAGTGCACGGGCGTCGGCCAGCTCGTCTTCGACGCCATGGACCAGATGGCGCCGAACGGGGTGCTGTGCCTTACCGGCGTGTCTTCCAAGGGCCGCACCCTCGGAGTGGACGCGGGCGAGCTCAACCGGCACATGGTGCTGGAGAACGACGTCGTCTTCGGCTCGGTCAACGCCAACCGTGCCCATTACGAAGCCGGCGCCGAAGCGCTCGCCAAGGCCGACCCGGCGTGGCTCGGCCGAGTCATCTCCCGGACGGTGGCGCTCGACCACTGGCAGGATGCCTACCAGCGCCAGCCCGACGACGTGAAGGTGGTGCTGGAGCTGAGCAACTGAACGGTGCTGGGGCGGGGCAACCGAAGGCGGCGCCGGGGCCTCAGGGCGTGAACCGGTAGCGGTCGGCGCCTGTGGCCGGGCTCCTCCCGGCCGGGCCAGCCACCACCACATCTACCGTCCCCGGCGGGTGGGCGGGCGCCAACGCCCTTATTTCGCTCCCCGACACCATGGAGAGCCTGGCGGCCGCCACGTCGCCGAAGTAGACCTGGCGGGCCCCGCCGAACCCCTGGCCGCTCACCACCACCCAATTGCGCCCCCCCGCCGGGCCCCGGCGGGGGCTCAGGGCGTGAACGGCAGGACGCGTCGCAGCGGCCGGCTGGCCGGTGGCCGGGCCCGCCGCCCGCATCGCCTGCGCCCGGGGGCCCCCGAACCTCGCCGTTTTTCCAGGCGGAGCCGCCGCCCCAACGGGGGCCGGGGGCCCCCCCACCGCCTTGCCGTGCCGGGAAGCCGACCCCGTGGCCCCATGACCGTTACGAGGCACCCGGGTGCCCCCGGCCGCATGGGTGCCCCCGGCCGCATGGGTGCCCCCGGCCGCATGGGTGCCGCGGGGCGCGTAGCTCGGCGCGGGGGCCCTCGCCGCCACCTGGCCACGCGTCGTCCCGGGGCCGTGGAGCAGCCC
>JBOGGK010000287.1:0-2902 GCA_050744045.1 Acidimicrobiales bacterium
CATAACCGTCCTCCAGCCGGCGTTATGTCACGCGCGGGCCCTGACCATCGAGGACGTCCCCCCTGAGGGTTATGGGGCGCGACGTAAGGGCCGTTACCGGGCGGCCCGACATCACGGGTAAGGATCACTGAGAGCGTTCGTTGCCGGCGGTTCGCGACCGGGGGAGGACCGAGGCGTCCGGGCCCGGGAGACTTGGAGGACCCACCGCGGGCGACTCGTCTGCACCCATGTGCCTGGAAAGCAAGCCTTCGACCTCTACGCCTTCAACGGCATTTCAATGTCGCGAACCGACCGCGATTCAGAGACAGTCGCGCCGAGTGTTATGGGTGACCTCGGTTCATTGACGGGGGCCTCCCAATGACTCGGCCAGACCGTCCTTTAGTCGGCGATGCCGTCAAGGCCGTGGTCGCCGTCGCGCCTGAAACCGCGGCGGGACAGGGTGGGGCCATCACGGCTCCTTCTTCAGTTGTCAAATGCGTGGGGCGCGCTTCATAGACTCGAATGACGATGATGACCCTGTTGGGAATCGACTGCGAGCGGCTTATGGAGCTCGACTCCGACTGGGTCGACCGGGGGCTCTGGAATGACGTGTTGTGGCTCTCGCTGAAGGGATGGGAGGCGACCGATGAGCCCCAGCGCCGTGACCGATGGCATCACCTGCTGATGGCCGTAGGCAACTTCAAGCGACAAAGCGGTCGCCGGCTCCATCCGCCGTCTATCTCGCCAGTCGATGAGCTCGCCTTCGCACCACAGGGCGATGCCTTCGACGTTCCGGGAGTAGGCCCCGTTGGTTCGGAGGACCTTAATGGATGGCTGAATCTGGGCCTTGATGGCTTGGGGCCAGCAACCCTTACCACCCTTCTTGCTGCCCTCTGGCCTGACCGTCATCGCATCTTGGACTGGCGGGTCCTCGCTGCCGCATCGGCTTTGACGCTGGGCTCCTCGAAGGATCTCGGCTTCGTATCAGGGAGCAGCACTAAACCTCTCGATCCCGACGTCACTCGCCATTATCCAGCCGTCCGCGCGCTGTTGTGCGAGGTCGTGGATCAATGCGAGTGCCTTACCCTAATCGTAAACGTTCAGGTGCCGGCGAGCCTCGGTGGCGGGATCCAGGGGCCGTCGGTGAACAGTTGGGTGAGCACGCCGAGGAGGTTTTCGCCGTGGTTGGCTGCTGTTTGCAGGTAGGAGCGGATATCGGCGAAGGCTTCGGCGCCGTCGAGGCTGTGGAAGGTGCCTGAGATTTTGTCGTGAAGTTTGACCATTCGCAAGGCTCGTTCCGCGATGTTGTTATCGAATGGAACGGCGGTGTCGTCGAGCAGTCGGAGGACCTGGTCGGCGTCGTCGCGCATGCGCGCGGCGAGGTTCCAGGCGGCCCGCTCATAGATTGTCCATCCGCCTTGGTGTCGTCGCCGGGGCAGTGGTCCTTCGGGCAGCACGGTGAACGCCTTGTCCAAGCACGCGTTATAGCGGCGACGAATAGTCCGAGCTGTCCGTCGATCCACCGAGGCCCGCCCGGTGTCAGCGGCGGCCTCGGAGGCGGCCTTGGCGTCGAGCAGCACCACGATCATCGCCTGGGTCCACTCGGCGAACTTGTCGGTCTGGCCCACGTTCTTGAGGTGGCGTACAAGATGAGCACCGCACTGGGCGTGATCGGCCATCTCCAAATAGTCGTAGGAGACGTAGCCGTCATGGACCAGCGTGCCCGCGTACGCGCCGAGCACGCCGATGTCTTCGAGCGCCTTGCGGCCCCGCTTGGGATGCACCGCGATTAACGTCAACAGACCGCCACAGACGGTGTGCACCCAATGTTTGGTGGTCCGCACCCGGGTGCCGGTCTCATCGGCGTGCAGCACCGCCTCGCCGGCCAGGCGATCCTTGAGGTCGCCGATGAACGGTGCCAGCTTGCCGGCCGCCTCGAGTTGTATCTGGCACAGCCAGCCCGTCGACACATCCGCTCCGAGCAGATCCGAGACCAGCTCGGCTGTTCGCTCCACCGGCAGGTGCTGACGGTCGAGGAGGTAGACCGCCAGCGCCCGCACCGTCGGCCCCCAGCACACCGGTGCTCTGGCCTCGGGCGGCATGTCGGCGACGGTCTCGGTCCCACACGCGCAGCGGCATCGATAGGCGACATGATCGGTCACCGTCGGGGTGACTGTCGGCAGATCGATCACCTGGCGGCGGACCTCTCCCACCAGTGCCGCCCCGGCCAGATCGGCTCCACATCCACGACAGCATCGGGGCTGGTGCTCGACGATCACATCAGGATCGCGCCGGGCCAGATGAGCGCCGGGCGCCCCGGGCTGCTTGCCCTGGCGGCGCTTTTCTGCCCGCGCCTCGGCTCGCCGCTCCGCCCTCGACTTGCGAGGACCGATCGGATCAGACGACGGCGGCTTGGAAGAGTTACTCGAGTCCCTCCCCAACTCCGCCTCCAACAGGGCGATCCGATCCGTCTGCGCGGCTATCCGTTCGGCCTGCTCTGCGAACTTCGCGGCAAGGTCGTCCACCTCGACTCGCAGCTGCTCCATGGCCGCCAGCTGCTCACGCAGATGTTCGTTCTCGGCCCTCAGGGCATCGATATCCGACAGCGCATCTGCCAACTGCTGATCCAGCGGTGCGTCGACCACGCACCGAGTCTTTCAGCAACTACGCGCGCTGTGGTGGACTCTTGCGCGATTCCGCGCGCCGGACGACCTGAACGTTTACGTCGGGTCAAGCCACTGGTCAGTTCCCGGGTAGGAGCCGCAGCTCTACCCACCACCGGTGATCAGGGGCCGGCACTCTGACATAAGACGCCGCATTATCGGGACGGGCTCCTGGATTGAGCTGCGCCAATCCGGAATTTGTCCCTTGTCCCTCCATACATACATGTGATATCGTACGCCATGCCTGAAGAACGCTGGAC
>JBOGGK010000288.1:0-3881 GCA_050744045.1 Acidimicrobiales bacterium
GTCAGGGAGTGCTCAGGTAGCGTCGCAGTTCGGAGGGGTACTCAGGGAAGTAGCGGCTGATGACGTCCAGGCTGAACCGGGGCAGGATGGAGCCGGCCGGCTCCCGGTCGAGCAGGAAGGCGAAGGACGCTCGCACGAGTTCTTCCCCTGGGACCCCCGGGGCCCCCAACTCGTCGCCGAACCCGTTAGGGATCGAAACCACGTGACTTGTCTCCGACTTCGCCCCCCTCACTTTGACTGCGAAGCCGCCGCTCGCCTGGCGGGCGACGAGGATGGTGGGTGTGCTAGGCACCTGACCACCGTACCGAAACGCCGGCTCCGTCCCCGACGGCGTCTACGGGCAGGTGTGCCATCCCCTGCTCGCGGAGCCCGCCTGGGCGTGGCGAGGGGCGACAATGAGCGAATGGAAACGATCGAGCTGCGCCTGGACACGTCGGGACGAGCGGTAGTCGACATCACGCGGGAGGTGGAGGGTTTCTGCGCCGGCCGGGGCGACGGGTTGTGCTCGGTGTTCCTGCCTCACGCCACCGCCGGGCTGGCCCTCATGGAGACGGGTTCGGGATCCGAGGAGGACTTGGCGGCGGCGCTGGCCGCCCTCCTACCGAGAGACGCCCGTTACCTGCACCGTCACGGTTCCCCTGGCCACGGGGCCGACCACCTGTTGCCGGCGCTGGTGTCGCCATCGCTCGTGCTGCCGGTGCTCGGAGGCCGGCCGGCGCTCGGCACCTGGCAGAGCGTGGTCGTCGTCGATACCAACGCCGACAACTCGGAGCGCCGGGCCAGGCTGAGCTTCCTGGTCGGTTGATCCTGGCCCGCCGGTCCGCCGGCCGCCCTCCCGGGCCCTCGGGCGCGACTTGGGTGAAGTAACGCGCGCGAGATCGCCCTTTCTTCACCCAAGTAGGCGATGGTCCCCAGGCCGGGTAGGTGAAGACGCCGACCGGGTGGGAGCTCCCGCATCTGAACCCGCCTCCGGACGGCCCCTCAGCGCTTGGCTCGCCGGGCCATATATACCGAAACCCCCAAGAGCACGGCTACGAGCACGGGGAAGGCGGCCACCGCGGCGGCGTTGAGCCCCGACGCCCGCACCAGTAGGATGACGACTCCAATGGCGACCAGCACGCCGATTAGCAACTCTGGCGAGTCACCGACGAGGAAGTCCCACCAGAAGGCCCCAAAGGCCTTTAGCCAGCGGCGCATAAGGGCTTCCGGCGCAGGTGCGAGGGACGATATAAGGGTCTCGCCGGCCTGGTGCACCGCACCGTCGGCCGGGTCCCGCCCGGGTGCTTCCCCGGCCACCGTCTCCTGGGCCACCGTCTCCTGGGTCACCGTCTCCTGGGTCACCGTCTCGTCGGCCACCGTTTCGTCAGGCACGAGCGCTGGCCCCTTCGTCGTACGCGGACCGGCCACTCTGGCGGAGAGCTTGCACCAGCACCCAGGTGACAGCGGCGTAAGCGGCCAGCAGGAATACGATCGCCAGGTCGCTACCCGGCCAGCGCACTCCTAACCCCTCGCCGGCCCAGAACGTCCCGAAAGACACCAGCATCAAGCCCACCACCGTCTTCATGGCGTTCTCCGGCACGCCTGCCAACTGGCGGGCCACGACTAAGCCGACCCCTGCCACAGCGAGGATGGCGGCCCCCGCGGCTGCGCTGGCCAAACCGATCTGGTGGCCTCCGCTGCCCAGGCCGAGGACGATGACCACTATCTCGAGGCCCTCGAGGAAGGTGCCCTTGAAGGCGACTACGAAACCGGCTGGGTCCCGCCGGCTCCGGCCGGTCTGTGCCGGCATAGCTGGCAGTGCGGTGGCGGGGCCCCGTTTCGTCCTGAGGCCACCGCTCATCCGCGCGGTTTCGCTCGCCCGGGCGCTCGGGCCCTCCCTCGCTGGCCGGGCACTAGGTGTCCCCCCGGCTCGGTTCGCCAGGGCGGCTCCGCTTGCCGGGGCTGTCCCCCCCATAGCGGAGAGCGCTTCGACGTGCTTTTTGAAGATCGTGTCTTCGTCGTGCTTGGCCTTGAAGCCGGTAGCCCTGAGCACTGCCTTGCGCAGCCACTGCAGGCCAAAGACGAGCAGCAACGTGCCAACGACGGCCCGCAGGACGTCGACCGGCACCAGGTAGACCAGTGCGGGCCCCAGGGCACCTACGATCACGGCAAGGGTGCAGATAGCGACGACCATGCCCTCTAGCGCCGAACGCCAGCCCCGGGAGACCCCGGCGGCGACGATTATTGTGAGCGCTTCGACGCTTTCGACCGCGCTGGCGAGGAACACGGCGACGCCTAGGGTTACTGCGCTCGTGGTGTCGTGCATGTGCGGTCCTGGTTACCTTTGCCCGGTCAGTCCCCCATCCCGCAGAGTTGCGTCGGTTGGGCCCCGGCGTCTCGCCCTCGGGCAATTTCCACGCTACCGCCCCCGCCGGTCCCCAAGCGGATCGCACGGCTGTCGCAAACGTCCGTTTGGGCGTATTTCGCCGGTGCCTATTGGCTCCTGTGACTGTACCTCGTGCCTTCTTCCCCACGCTGGGGCCATTCGGGGACCTACCCCGGGGGATGCCCGCTTCCCGGCTCGACGGTGCGCCTGGAGCCGGCCTGCGGCCCCGCGTCACGGGGCAGCTCTCGAGGGTTACGTGCCCGGCCTCACTGCCGCCGCTCTTGCCTGTACCATCGTGCGCATGAGCCTGTCGAAGACCTGGACAGAGCGCGGGTTGACAAAGGTCCCCGAGATCACCGCCTTCTTCTGGATCATCAAGGCGTTGACCACGGCAATGGGCGAAGCGACGTCCGACTACAGCGTCTATGCCATCGACCCAGTGATCGCCGTCCTCCTCGGGTTCATCGTTTTCGTTATTGCCATGGCGCTGCAGTTGAGGACGAGACGCTACGTCGCCCCCGTGTACTGGTTCGCCGTCGTCATGGTGGCAGTATTCGGGACTATGTGCGCCGACGTCCTGCACGTCCGTTTCGGCGTGCCCTACTCCGTGTCCTCGACGGGCTTCGCCATCGTTCTGGCCGCCGTGTTCGTCAGCTGGTACCTGGTCGAGGGGACGCTGTCGATCCACAGTGTCTCCACCCTCCGGCGCGAGCTCTTCTACTGGTCCACAGTCCTGGCGACTTTCGCCCTGGGCACTGCCCTGGGCGACATGACTGCCACCACGCTCCACCTCGGCTACTTCTCCTCCGGCCTTATGTTCGCCGGCCTGATCGCCTTGCCCGCCCTCGGTTATGGCTTCACCCGCCTCAACGGGATCCTTGCCTTCTGGGCCGCCTACGTGATCACCCGCCCCCTGGGCGCCTCTTTCGCGGACTGGCTCGGCGTGCCCCGCAGTTGGGGGGGCCTTGCTTGGGGCCGCGGGAACGTCGGCATCATCTTCGCCATCCCGATCGTCGCTCTCGTCGCCTACCTGACGGTGAGCCGGGTAGACATCCCGGCGGACCAGAGGCCGGCAGCTGCCACTGGCGCTCATTTTGCCGGGCAGGACGAGGAAGCTTCCGAGATGGCCGGCGAGACCAGGTAGCGCTCGCACCTCATCGGTAGCCTCGTAGGCAGGTGCTCCTCGGGCTTACGGGGAAAGCGAAGAGCTCTTGCGGTCCGAGCGTCCGCACCGAACTGAAGGCCTTGTGGTTGATGAGCCGGTCCATGTGCGACAGCCTCGCCGAACTTGACCGCTCGATGTCCGCTTACGCCGTGGCCTTCGACGCAGCCCTCGCTGCCCGGGGCGGGCTCGAGAGGCCACCGGCCGTTACCCCGAGGCGAACGAGAAGGTGGTGGCCACAGTCGGCTCGCGGCTGGCTGGTCGCGTGGCGAGGGAGGGCTGCTGCGCCAGGACCCCGGGGGGCCGGCACCGCGCCCGCTCGGAACGGCAGGTGGCCGGGGGCCCCTGGCAGGG
>JBOGGK010000289.1:0-11129 GCA_050744045.1 Acidimicrobiales bacterium
GGCCCTCGGTGACCGACTCCGAAGTGAACATCCACTTGCTCATGCTCTGGCTCCTCCTTGTTGAGCGCGCAACAGCTCGCTTACTGCGTCGACGAGGCCCGACGCCACGGCCCGCTTGTCCACCAGACCTAGATCCCGGGTCGAGCCCCGAGATACGATAACTGCTCGGCTGCGGTCATGGCCCAAGCCGGCCTCGGGGCTGCCAACTTCGTTTGCCACCATGAAGTCCGCCCCTTTGGCCTGCAGTTTCGCCCGGCCCAGCCGCACCAGCTCCTCTCCCGTGGCGGTCTCGGCAGCGAACCCGACCACCACCTGGCCGGGGCGCCGCGCCGCGCCCAGCTCGGCCAGGATGTCAACTGTCGGCACCAGCTCCAGCCTGAGCGGGGCCCCGGATTTTTTCATCTTCTGGGGAGAAATCGTGGCCGCGCGGTAATCCGCCACCACCGCCGCCATCACCACGACGTCTGCGCCGGCGGCCGCTTCCATCACTGCCTTGGCCATTTCGTCCGCGGTCTCGACCTCGACGACGGCGTCGGCCCGGCGGGCGAGGGGCCCGCGCCCGGGGGCCGCTTCGCCCTGGGCGGCGGCCCCCCCCTCGCCGTGGGCGCCGGTCACTTCGCCTGGTGCCACGCCCGTGGCGCCTGGTACCGGTGTGCCCCTTTACTGATAGGTGCCTGCGTCGTCGTCGGTGCCGTCGGCGCCTTCGGCAGGCTCCTCCTCGCCGTCGGGGTTGGCGCGGTGGTAGGTGATCTTGCCCGCCGCCACCTCGTCGAGGGCGATAGAGAGCGGTTTGCGCGAGATCGAGGCCACCTGGGGGGGCACGATCGACCCGAGGCCCTCCCCGAGCTGGTTGAAGTAGGAATTGACCTCCCGGCCCCGCTTGGCGGCCAGGCTCACCAAGGTGTACTTGGAGTCGACCCGTTCCAGCAGCGTCTCTATGGGTGGGTCCATCATGGTCGGCCGTCGTTCTGCCATCAGCTCGCGCTCCTGTCCCTCCGGTAGGCATCGATTATAGCTGCCAGCTGCCGGGAAGCCCGCTCCAGGTCGTCGTTGACGACCACGTGGTCCGCCATCTTGCGGCCCAGGCGCTCCTCTTCGGCGCCCAGTTCCAGCCGCCGTTGGACGCTTTCGTCGTCGTCGCCCCGGGACTGGAGCTGTTCTGCCTGGGCCTCCCTGGACGGCGCCACCACCAGGACCAGCACCGCGTCGGGGTACCGCTGCCTCACCTGCGAGGCGCCGTCCACGTCGATCTCGAGCACGACGTCGTCACCTTCGGGGGCATCCAGTGTCGGGGTCCCGTAGAGGTGCCCGTTGCCGGCGAACTCGGTCCACTCGACGAAACCCCCAGCAGCCACGCGGGCCATGAACTCCTCCCGGGTGGCGTACACGTACGCCTCTCGGGGCTCGGAGGGCCGGCGGGGGCGGGTGGTCCAGGAACGGGACAACCAAAGATGGCCCCTGAGGCCCAGCAGCCGCCGGGCGAGAGTGCTCTTGCCTACACCGCCGGCGCCGTACACGACGAACAGCGCCCTCGTGCGCCCCCTCACGAGCTCCCCGGCTGCCCACGGCTCACCCACGTATAGCTCGGTACCGGCGACAGCCGGCGCGGCACCCTGTGACGGGGTTAGCGTTCGAGGAGGGCGCTGGGCCTCAGCCCAGCTTTTCGAGCAGCTTACGTCGCTGCTGATCGCCGAGGCCCTGGACCCGCCGCGTCTCACTGATACCGACTTCGTCCATGGCCCTGCGCGCCTTTACCTTCCCGAGCCCGGGGAGGCTCTCCAGCACGTTGAGCACCTTCATCTTGCCGATGACTTCGTCGCTCTGTCCCTGGTCGAGGAGTTCCTTGAGGGAGACAGAGCCCATCTTGAGGCGGTCCTTGAGCTCGGCGCGCTGCTTGCGCACGGCGGCGGCTTTTTCGAGCGCAGCCTGTCGTTGGTCCTGGGAGAGAGTGGGCGGCAAAGGCATGGAGCGCACCCTAGCGCGTCGGGACGAGCGGGAGTGACATTCCCGGCCGAAAACCCGGGCCCGCAGACCCGGGCCCCGACCGCGCCCGCGCCGGACGCTGGGCGCTGGGCGCCCGCCCATCTGGGCCGCTCGCCTAGGCCCGGTTCCCCAGGACCATTACCGAGGCTGCTTGCCGAGCGCCGACTCGACTTCGGCCAGGATAGCCTCCGCCGCCCCCTCGGGGTCTTCGGCCTCGGTCACCGCTCGCCCGACCACCAGCAGGTCGGCCCCCCCTCGTACGGCTCGAGCCGGCGTAGCCGTCCGGCCCTGGTCGTGGGCCTCCCCGCCTACCAGGCGGATCCCGGGCACGACGGCGATCATGCCGGCGGCGACGTCCCTGGCCCAGGCAAGGTCGGAGGCGGCGCACACGAAGCCCCGGCAGCCGGCGTCCCGGGCTGCCTTCACCGCCGCCCGGACCAGCTCGGCGGAGGCTTCGACCTCGCTGGTGAGCACGGTCACCCCAAGCGCCACGGGCGCCGGCAGGCCGGCCCGGTCGGCACCTTCGGCGAAGCCCTCGGCCGCGGCCCGCACGGTCCCCGGGCCCATCGAGGTGTGGACGGTCAGGTAGGAGGCGCCGAGGGCACCCAGCACCCGCGCCGCCCGGCGGGTGGTGTTGGGGATGTCGGCCAGTTTGAGGTCGACGAACACCTTGAAGCCGGCATCCACCAGCTCCGCCACCGCGGACGGGCCAGCGGCGCTGAACAGCTCGAGGCCCACCTTGGCCACCCCGAAGTGGTCCTTCAGGCGGGCAGCCCAGCGCATCGCCACCACCGAGTCGTCGAAATCGAGGGCGAGCGCCAAGTGCAGACGGGCGTCGTCGCCAGGGGCGCTCAGGCCGAGTTGGCCCGCGGGCAGGCTGCCGCCCCGAGCTGGGCCCGCGGAACCGGCGGGGCGCTGGGTACCTGCGGCTCCCCCACCGTTGTCTGCCATGGCGTTCTATAGTAACTGCCGGCCGCCGGCCGGGACCTCTGGTCCCCCCCGACCTTCCCCCCCACGGCGTTCCCCCCGGCCCTCCCCCCAACCTTCCCCACGGCCTTCCCCCCAATCCATCCCCGGGCCCGTCCTGGGGCTTACCCATCGGCTCTCCCCGAGACCTGTCCTACCGCGCCGCCGGGCCGCGCCGGCTACCCCGTTGGCCCTGAACCAAGCAGCGAGCTCGCGCAAGACCCGGCGGGGTGCCCGTGGATCGGCGAAGGTGGCCGTGCCGACCTGGACGGCGTCGGCTCCAGCTGCCAGCAGTTCGGCCGCGTCGTGGCCGCTGCTCACGCCCCCCACGCCCACGATCCCCACCTCGGGGAACGCCTTCCGGCACTCGAATACCGCTCGCACCGCCACCGGGTGCAGGGCGGGGCCCGACAAGCCGCCCCCACCCGCCCCCAACCTGGGGGCGCCGGTGAGGGGGTCTATGGCCAGCCCCATCAACGTGTTGACGAGCGTGAGAGCCTCGGCGCCGCTGCCCAGGGCCGCCTCGGCGATCGCCACGAGATCGGTGACATTGGGGCTCAGCTTCGCCCACAGGGGGAGCCCTGCGGGGGCGAGCGCCTCGTGGAGGGCCGACAGTGCCACCCTCGTCCCTCTGGCTGTATGGGCGAAAATCCTCTCACGGTCCTCGACGTTCGGGCAGCTGATGTTGGCTTCCACGGCGACCACCGGGGCGGGGGTGGCGGCGGCCAGCCCGGGGGCATCCTCCGCCAGATCCCCCGCCCCGCCTGGCAACCCCCCGACCAGGCGCCGGCCCACCTCGGCGTACTCTTCGGCGCTGCGGCCCCACACGCTGACGACGACCCGGGCGCCCGCCGCAGCCAGGGCGGGCAGGTCACGGGCAAGCCAGGCGTCGACGCCCGCGTTGTGCAGCCCGACGCTGTTCAGCATGCCGCCAGCGACTGGGAGCAACCTGGGTGCGGGGTTGCCTGGCCACGGCTGGGCCGACAGCGACTTCACGACCACTGCGCCCAGCTCGGATAGGTCGAAGTAGGCGGCGAGCTCGGTGCCGTGGCCAGAGGTACCCGAAGCCGTCATCACCGGGTTGGGCAGCGTCACGCTGCCGACACTGGTCCTGAGGTCGACGGCACCTACCCGGCCGGGTTGGTTGCGGCGGGGCGGGGCCAAGGCTCAGCCCCCGCGGTGGTGCTCTTGGAGCGACTTGACCGTGAAGGGCTGGCCGCGCCGGTCGGTGACGCCCGAGGCGGCGGCACGGGCCGCGGCCACGGTGGTGACCAGGGGCACCTTGTACTGGCGAGCGGCGCGCCGGATATAGGCCCCGTCCGCTCGCGGCCCCCGGCCCCGGGGGGTGTTCACGACCAGCTGCACCTTGCCTGAACGGATGAGCTCGACCGCGTCCACCAACGCCTCGCCAGCCCCCGCCTTGCCAGCCCCCGCCTTGCCGCCATCCTGGTCGGCCCCCGCCACCCCCGGCACCAACGGCGGCGCCGCCACCTTGGCGACGACCGTCGCCACCGGCACCCCCGCTGCCTCGAGGTACGACGCCGTGCCGGCGGTTGCCGCGATGCTAAAGCCGGCCGCCACGAAGCGGCCTGCCGCCTCCAGCCCTGCCGGCTTGTCCCGGTCGGCCACGGAGAAGAACACGGTCCCCTCCTCGGCCATTTGGTCCCCGGCGGCCAGCTGGCTCTTGGCGAAGGCGAGCCCGAAACTGGCGTCGATCCCCATTACCTCGCCTGTCGAGCGCATCTCGGGACCGAGCAAGCTGTCCGCGTCTGGGAAACGATCGAAGGGCAGTACCGCCTCCTTTACGCTCACATAGCCGCCTAGGGGTGGCCGGACGAGGCCCTCGGCCCGCAGTTGGGCAACTGTCGCTCCGGCCATTACCCGGGCCGCCACCTTGGCCAGGGGCACCCCGGTGGCTTTGGACACGAACGGCACGGTGCGGCTGGCCCGGGGGTTTGCCTCGATCACGTACACCTGCCAGGCGCCCTGGGCGGGCCCCTGCACGGCGTACTGCACGTTGAGCGGGCCCTTTACATCGAGGGCGTCGGCGATCGAGGCCGTGTAGGCCCCGATGCGCTCCACCATCGCCGGGCTCAAGGTAGGCGGGGGCACGACGCAGGCGCTGTCCCCCGAATGTACCCCGGCTTCTTCCACATGCTCCATGACGCCGCCCACCAGCGTCTCCCCGGTCCTGTCCCTGACCGCGTCGACGTCCACCTCGATGGCGTCTTCGAGGAACTTGTCCACCAAGACGGGCCGTTCCGCTGACAGCCCCCCCTCGCGCCCGAGCGACCCCCCGGCCCCTACCGCCCCCATCGCCCGGCGCAGGTCGTCCTCTTCGTAGGCGATCTCCATGGCCCGGCCGCCCAGCACGTAGCTCGGCCGGACCAGCACCGGGTACCCGACCTTGGCCGCTATGAGCAGCGCCTCGTCCACACTGGCGGCCGTGCCGCCGGCGGCTTGGGGGATGCCGAGGCTTTCGCAAAGGGCATTCCAGCGCTCCCTGTCCTCGGCGAGGTCGATCGAAGCAGATGAGGTCCCGAGCACCAGTTCGGACGGGATGGCGGAGGAAAGCTTGAGCGGGGTCTGGCCGCCCAAGGCCACTATCACTCCCACCAGTTCGCCGGTGGCGGCCTCGATGTCCAAGACGTCCTGGACGTGCTCGCGCGTGACGGGCTCGAAGTACAATCGGTCGCTCGTGTCGTAGTCGGTCGATACTGTCTCGGGGTTGCAGTTGAACATGACGGTTTCTAAGCCGGCGTCGTGGAGGGCAAAGCTCGCCTGTACGCAGCAATAATCGAACTCGACCCCCTGGCCGATGCGGTTCGGCCCCGAGCCGAGGATCACCACCTTGGGCCGCGACGAGGCCTGCACTTCGTCGGTGTCCTCGTAGGTCGAGTAGTGGTAGGGCGTCCGGGCCTCGAACTCGGCGGCGCACGTGTCGACCGTTTTGAAGGTCGCCCTCACCCCGGCCGCGACCCGGGCTGAGCGCACTTCGTCCTCGCTCGCCCCCCAGAGGTAGCCCAACTGGGCATCGGAAAAGCCGAGCTGTTTGGCCCGCTTCCAGTCCCGCTTAGAGAGCGACCGAGGTCCGGGGAAGCTGGCCAAGTGGGCCCGTTCGTGGGAAATGCGGTTTATCTGGTCCAAGAACCACGGGTCGACACCACTTTCGGAGTGCAGCCGTTCGACGCTCACGCCCCGGCGCAGTGCCGCCTCCAGCTGGAACGGTCGGTCCGGGGTCGCCACCGCCGCTTTGGCGACCAGGTCCTGGTCCGACATCGCTTCGTAGAACCTTTCTCCCACGTCGCAGTTGAGCCCGTCGCGGCCCGTCTCGAGCGACCGCAAAGCCTTCTGCAGCGACTCGGGGAAGCTGCGCCCGATGGCCATCGCTTCGCCCACCGATTGCATGCGAGTCCCCAGTACCTCGGGGATCCCGGGGAACTTCTCGAAGGCCCACCGGGGGACCTTGGTCACCACGTAGTCGACGGTGGGCTCGAAGCTGGCCGGGGTCTCGCCGGTTATGTCGTTGCGGATCTCGTCCAGGGTGTACCCGACGGCGAGCCGGGCGGCGATCTTGGCGATGGGGAACCCAGTGGCCTTGGAGGCGAGCGCGCTCGAGCGCGACACCCGAGGGTTCATCTCGATCACCACCATGTCACCGTTGACCGGGTTGATGGCGAACTGGATGTTGGACCCGCCCGTTTCCACCCCGATGCGCCTGATGCAAGCAAACGCGCTGTCGCGCATCTTCTGGTACTCGACGTCGGAGAGCGTCTGGGCGGGTGCGACCGTGACCGAGTCGCCGGTATGGACGCCCATGGGGTCGAAGTTCTCTATCGAGCAGACGACGACGCAGTTGTCCGCCCGATCTCGCATTACCTCGAGCTCGTACTCTTTCCAGCCTGCTATCGAGCGTTCGATCAGGATCTCGTGGATCGGGCTGGCGTCGAGGCCAACCGCCGCCACCTGCTCCAGGCACTCGCGGTCGCCGGCTATACCGGTGCCGCCCCCGCCGAGGATGTAAGAAGGCCGCACGATGACCGGGAAGCCGATCCTCTCGCCGATCTCCAGCGCCTCTTCCAGGTTGTAGGCGAACCCGGAGTCGGGCACAGCCAGGCCGATCTCGGTCATGGCTGCCCGGAAAAGGCCCCTGTCTTCGGCCGTGGCGATGGCAGTAGCGTCGGCGCCGATCATCTCCACCCCATAGCGTTCGAGGACGCCCTGCTCGTGCAGCCTGATGGCCAGGTTGAGCCCGGTCTGGCCGCCCAGGGTGGGCAGGAGGGCGTCGGGGCGCTCCCGGGCGATGACGGCCTGGACTATTTCAGGGACGAGGGGTTCGATGTAAGTGCGGTCGGCGACCTCCGGGTCGGTCATGATCGTCGCCGGGTTGGAGTTGACGAGGATGACCCGGTAGCCCTCGGCCTCGAGCGCCCGGCAGGCCTGGGTGCCCGAATAGTCGAACTCGCAGGCCTGGCCTATCACTATCGGGCCCGACCCGATCACCAGGACCGAGGCGATGTCCTCGCGCTTAGGCACCCTGGCGCACTCCTGCCCCACCGTTCGCCCCGCCATGTGCCCCACTGTGCGCCCGCCCGCCCCGGCGGCGCATCAACTCAGTGAACTCGTCGAAAAGGTACCGGGCGTCGTGGGGCCCCGGGCCGGCCTCGGGATGGTACTGGACCGAGAACGCGGGGACGTCTTTGCACCTGAAGCCCTCGATCACCCCGTCGTTCAAGTTGACGTGGGTGACCTCGGCACCCGCCTCCAGGCTCCCGGGAGCGACGGCATAGTTGTGGTTCTGGGTGGTTATCTCGACCGCACCGTTCGCCAGGCGCCGCACCGGGTGGTTCCCCCCATGGTGCCCGAAAGGCAATTTGTAGGTTTTTGCCCCCAGCGCCCGGGCCATGATCTGGTGGCCCAGGCAGATACCGAAAACCGGCACCTGGCCGAGCAGCTGGCGCACCGCCTCGGTGGCCCCGGCCACCGCGGCCGGGTCGCCGGGCCCGTTGGAGAGGAAGACCCCGTCGGGCGCGAGGGCGAGCACTTCCTCAGCCGGCGTAGCTGCTGGCACTACCCTCACCCGGGCCACGCGGCCCAAGTTGCGCAGGATGTTGCGCTTGATCCCGAAGTCGTAGGCCACCACGTCGAACGTGCCGCTCGAGTCTCGCCCCCCGCCCAGGCCGGCCCCGGCGTAGCGGTAGGGGCAGGCACAGGTGACCTCGCGGACCAGGTCGCGGCCCTCCGTCGAGGGTTCGGCCCTCGCCGCCGAGAGGAGCAAGGCCTCGTCGAAGGAGCCCGCCCCCCCGTCTACCGGCCCGAAGGCCCCCGGCATCGACCCCGCGTCGCGCAAGTGCCGGGTGAGGCGCCGCGTGTCGATCCCGGCGATCACGGGAAGGGCGTGGCGGCGCAGGAAAGCACCGAGCGCCTCGGCCGCCCGCCAGTTGCTCGGCCTGAGCGTGAGCTCGCGCACGACCACCCCCCGGCAAAACGGCCGGCGGCTCTCGTAGTCGTCAGGGGCGACGCCGTAGTTGCCGATGTGGGGGTAGGTGAAAGCGACCACCTGGCCGGCGTAGGACGGGTCGGTCAGCACCTCCTGGTAGCCGACCATCACCGTGTTGAACACGACCTCGCCAGTCGCAGGTCGCCCGCCATCTGGGGCGCCCCGCTCTCTGCCTGAGGCGTCCCGCCCGTCAGCCGGGGCTCCGGTACCGGCCCGCTCGAAGTCAAGGACCTCGCCCTCGAACAGAGAGCCGTCGGCCAGCGCGAGCAACCCCTCGCGCCAGCGCCCCCCGGTCCCGTCCGGCTCGCCCCCCGTCTCTCCCGGCCCGTCCCTGCCCGTCCTGGTCAACGCTGTGCCTCCTCCGTTATCACCACCGGCTCGCCGGCGAACACTGTATGGCGTACCTTCCCGACCAGCTCTCGTCCCGCAAACGCGGTGTTGCCGCTGCGGCTGGCGAGCTGCCCGGGCCGCACCACCCAGCGCCGGCCCGGGTCGATCACGCACAGGTTGGCAGGCGCCCCGGGCCGCAGCGGGCCGCCATGGGCGGGCGAAAGCCCGGCGATCCGGGCAGGGCCCCAGGACATGAGGGCGAGGACCTTGTGGACCGGCAGGCCCAGTTCGGAGAGGGCGACCGCCAGCGCCGTCTCCAGGCCGACCGTGCCCGGGGCGGCGTCGCAAAAAGCGACCTGCTTGGCCTCGGGCGGGTGGGGAGCGTGGTCGGTGGCGATGGCGTCGACGGTGCCGTCGGCGAGGCCCTCGCGCAGCGCCGCCACGTCGACCGCCGTGCGCAGGGGCGGGTTGACCTTGAAGGCGGTGTCGAAGGAACGGACCGCCTCCTCGGTCAGCACCAGGTGGTGCGGCGTCGCCTCTGCCGTGACGGGCGCACCGGCCGCCTTCGCCTGGCGCACGGCGGCCACCGAGGCAGCCACCGAAAGGTGGAGCAGGTGCAGGCGGGCACCGGTGAGCCGGGACAGGGCGAGGTCGCGCAGCACCATGACCTCCTCGGAGACCGCGGGCCGGGCCGCGAAGCCGAGGAGGCTCGAGACTTCGCCTTCGTTCATGCACCCGGCGCCCGCCAGGGATGCCTCTTCGCAATGGTCGGCGACCACGGCCCCGAGCGCCGAGGCGTACTCGAGAGCGCGCCGCATGAGAGCTGCGTCCTGCACCCCGGCGCCGTCGTCGCTGAAGATGCGCACCCCCAGGGCCGCCATCTCGGCCATGGGGGCCAGGGCGCGCCCATGGCGCCCGAGGGTTAGCGCGCCCGCAGGCCGCACGTCGCAGCAGGCGGCCTTGGCCAGCTCCAGGACGCGGCTGACCATGGCGGCGGAGTCTGTGGCGGGGTCGGTGTTGGCCATGGCCACCACGGCCGTGTAACCCCCGAGCGCCGCGGCCCGAGCGGCGCTCTCCACCGTCTCGGCCTCCTCCCCGCCCGGTTCGCGCAGGTGGGCGTGCAGGTCGACCAGGCCCGGGGCTAGCACGCACCCTTCGGCGTCGAGGATGAGCGCCCCCACCGGCGCCCCGGCCCGGCCGCCCCCGCTGGTCCTGGTGGCCGGCCGGCCCCGGGGAGGCTCCACGGAAGCGACCACCTCGCCCTTGACCAGCACGTCAGCCCGCCTGGTCCCGCTCGAGTCGACGACGGTGCCGCCCCGGATGAAGACCTGGCGCTCACGCGCCAATAGGGGCCCCCGAGCCGAGCAGCAGGTAAAGGACCGCCATGCGCACCGCTACCCCGTTGGCCACCTGGGTGGTTATGACCGAGGAGGCGCCGTCGACGACTTCGGCGGCGATCTCGATCCCCCGCCGGACCGGGCCCGCGTGCATGACCAGGCTCGACGGACCGAGCAGGTGGGCCCGCTCGGCCGTGAGGCCATATGTCGCGGTGTACTCGCGCAGGCTGGGGAGGAACTGCTCGCCCATCCGCTCGTTCTGGACCCTGAGCAGGTAGGCCACGTCGCACTTGGCCAGCACCGCGTCGATGTCGTGGCTCACTTCTGCCGGCCAACCCTCGAGTGAGGGTGGCAACAAGGTGGGCGGTGCCACCAGGGTGACCGAGGCCCCGAGGGCCGAGAAGGCGACCACGCCGGACCGAGCCACCCGGCTGTGGCGGACGTCGCCCACGATCGCGACGCGGGTGCCCTCCATGGCCCGCGGCCTGGGGGCAGGCGCTCCGAAGCGGCGCTGGCGCTCCCGGGTGACCGTGTAGCAGTCGAGCAGGGCCTGGGTGGGGTGTTCGTGGGCGCCGTCGCCGGCGTTGAGCACCGAGGCGTCGCTCGCCTCCCCCAGCCAGCCGGCGACCTGGGCGGGGACGCCGGGGCAGGAGTGGCGGACGACGAAGGCGTCGACCCCCATGGCCGCGATGGTGAGCACCGTGTCCCGGAGCGACTCGCCCTTGTTGAGCGAACTGGAGGAACTGGTGAAGGTCATGACGTCCGCCGACAGGCGCCGGGCCGCGGCCTCGAACGAGAGCCGAGTGCGCGTCGAGTCCTCGAAGAACGCCGACACCACTGTCTTCCCCCGTAGCGCCGGCACCCGGGGGATCGGCCGGTTGCCCACCTCGACGAAAGTGTCCGCCAACCTCAGCACCTCGTCGATGCCTTCGGCCCCGAGCTGGGAGACGCTGAGCAGGTGCCGGGCGCTCACAGGGACGGGGCCCCCACCATCTCGCCCAACACGACCCCCT
>JBOGGK010000290.1:0-1663 GCA_050744045.1 Acidimicrobiales bacterium
CGAAAAGGAGATGCTCGGGCTGTACGTGAGCGACCACCCCCTGGTCGGGGCCGAGGCGGCGCTGCGCCGCCACGCCGACTGCACGATCCTCGACCTGAGGGAGACGGCCTCCGCCACCGAGCCGGGCCTCGACCCCGGTGGCGCCGCGGCGCCGGCGTGGGCGGGCGACCGCTGGGTGGGAGGGGTGGTGACCGGCCTCACCCGCAAGTACACCAAGCGGGGCGAGCTCATGGCCACCTTCGTGCTCGAAGACTTGCAGTCCTCGATCGAGGTGTTCGTGTTCCCCCGGACCATGACCGAGATCAGCCACGTGCTGGCCGATGACACCGTGGTGTGCGTGAGGGGGCGCCTCGACCTCCGCGACGACGTGCCCAAGCTGGTTTGTTCCGAGGTCAAGCGCCCTCAGCTGGCCCTGGAGGGGGGTGAGCCGGTGCGGGTGGTCCTGCCCGTCGCCGCCCTCGACGGCGAGCGGGTGGCGAGCTTGAAGGCGCTCCTCTCCGAGCATCCCGGGCCGTCGCCTGTCTACCTGCACGTGGGCTCCAAGGTCGTCCGCTTGTCCCCCGAGTTCAACGTCACCGCCAGCCCGGGCCTGCTGGCGGAGCTGCGGGTACTACTCGGACCAGCCTGTTTGTGGAACGGAGGTGCTTCGACCGGCTAACCTTGACGTTGGTCCCCAGCTAAGCGAGGAGTGATCATCCGACATGACGTTTGATGTCGAGACGAAGGATTGCACGGCGCTCTCGGACGGCGAGCTGGCCGAAATGGCCGATATCGTCGCCGATGGGCCGGCCGGGCTGGACATCGGTCTGCTTTCCAAGCAAAGAGACGAGTGGGTGCTGGTCACCCAGGTGCGGGACGAGGGCCGCCTGCAAGGTTTTTCCTTCTGCACGCTGGAGCGCATCGGGGGCACGCCGTGCGTGCTGTGGGGCTTGGTCTCGGTCAAGCGCTGTGCCGAGCGGGCGGCTGTCCTGGACGCCTTGCGCGCCGATCAGTTCCGCAAGGCGGTGCTCGCCTTCCCCGACGAGGACGTGCTGGTCGCCAGCCGGGTCAGGGAGCCGGGCGGGTTTGCCGCGTTCACCGGCTTGGAGGACCTCTGCCCCCGGCCCGGCTACAAGGTCTCTGGCGAGGAAAGGGCGTGGTCGCGCCGGTTGGCCAAGAGGTTCGGGGCTGAGGGCCGGGTCGACGACCGCACCTTCGTGGTCCGGGGCGACGGGTCCCCGTGCCCGGTGTTCGACTACGAGCCCGATGACTTCGCGGACGTGGGCCCATCGGTCGCCGAGCTCATGAGGAGCCTCGACCAGGACCGCCGTGACGTGCTCATAGCCTTCGGTTGGGCCATGTCCGAACAGCTGGCCACCGACTTCACCTCGTAGCCCGCCCCGCCCCGCCCCGACCCCGCGCCGCGGTTGCCGGCTCTCGCTCTCAGCGGCGGGGGACCACCGATTCGACGACCTTGTGGCACTGCCCGCGGACCGGTGGTTCCAGCGCTACCACGAGGTAACTGCCAGGGCGGAGGTGGGCCCGGTGCCGCCTCGTGCACTGCAACCAGGCGGCTAGGCGCGGGTCGGTGCAGGCAAGCGCTTGGGGGCGGCCGGCCCACATGAAATGGCACCACAAGGTCGCGCCCTGGACGGCCGCCACCAGCCGGCCCTCTGGTTGGGCC
>JBOGGK010000291.1:0-3101 GCA_050744045.1 Acidimicrobiales bacterium
ACATGGGGACGATCATCCAGAGCGGCTGAGGGACGGGCCCGTTGACGCCGCGGCAACCAGTGGGACCGGGTGCACGACCCGTCGGCGCGTGGTGCCAATGCCCGAGACGATGAGGAGGCAGAGTTGCCGTTCGTAGAAGGTCTTCGATGTCGTGAGTGTGGGCGCGCCTACCCGGCTGACGCCCTCCACGTCTGCGAGTGGTGCTTCGGCCCCCTTGAGGTGGTCTACGACTACGAGGCCATCGCCGCCAGCATCTCACGCGAGCGCATCGCCGCCGGCCCCCAGACCATCTGGCGCTACGCCGACCTGCTCCCGGCGCGCGCCGCCGGGGCGGTGGACCTGGGTGCCGGCCTGACCCCGCTGCTCCGGGCGGACCGCTTGGCCGCGGAACTGGGCCTTTGCGAGCTCTGGCTGAAAAACGACACCGTCAACCCGACCGGCTCGTTCAAGGACAGGGTCGTGTCGGTGGCGCTCACCCGGGCCCGCGAGCTCGGCTTCAAGGTCGCCGCCTGCGCCTCTACCGGCAACCTGGCCAACTCGGTGGCCGCCCATGCCGCCCGGGCCGGGATGCGCTCGGTGGTATGCGTACCCGCCGACCTGGAGACCCCCAAGGTGGTGACGACGGCGGTGTTCGGGGGTTGCCTGATGGCGCTCACGGGCAACTACGACGAGGTCAACCGCCTGTGCGCCGAGCTGGCCAGCGAGTACCCGACGTGGGCTTTCGTCAACGTGAACCTGCGCAGTTACTACGCCGAGGGCTCCAAGACGCTCGCCTTCGAAGTGGCCGAGCAGCTCGGCTGGCAGGCGCCCGACCACGTCATAATTCCCATCGCCTCGGGCAGCCAGCTCGTCAAGGTGGCCAAGGGCTTCCGCGAGCTGTACGAGGTGGGCTTGCTGGACGAAGAGCCCCATGTGCGCATCTCGGGGGCGCAGGCGCTCGGGTGCGCGCCGGTGGCCCAGGCGTTCGAGTCAGGGGCGGAGTTCGTCCGCCCGGTCAAGCCCTCTGGCATCGCCAAGTCCCTCGCCATAGGAGACCCCGCCGACGGCGGGTACGCCCTGCAAGAGGTGCGCCGTTCGGGCGGGGCAGTGGGGGCGGTGAGCGACCAGGAGATCGTGGACGGGATCCGCGCCCTTGCCCGCACCGAGGGCATATTCGCAGAGACGGCGGGTGGGGTGACGGTAGCGGTGCTGGCCAAGCTGGCCGCCTCCGGGGTCGTCAGGCCCCACGAGAAGGTGGTGGCCTACATAACCGGCAACGGGCTGAAGACCCTCGGGGCGGTGGCGGCTCGCTGTCAGCCGACGGCCACCGTGGCCCCCAACCTGGAGGCGTTCCAGGCCGCGCTCAACGTGGCGGACTGGCAGTGACCCGGCCGTGGGTACCGGACCTGGCGAGCGCTGCCACCGACATGGCGGGCGCCGGCACCGGCATGGCGGGCGCCGGGGCTGGTACGGCGCCCGCTGGCCCCCCACCAGTCCCCAACCCGCCCCGAGCACCAGGAGCAGCCCACCCATGAGCGTCAAGGTCCGCATTCCCACCCAGCTGAGGCCGCTCGCCGGAGGCGCCGGCGAGGTGGAAGTCGAAGGGGCCACGGTGGGCGACGCCCTGAAAGCCCTCGACGCCGCCCACCCTGGTTTCGCGGAGCGGCTGTTCGACGGCTCCGGCCACCTGCGCCGCTTCGTCAACGTTTTCCTGGGCGAAGAGGACATCAGGTTCCTGGACGGCCTGGGCACCGCCGTCCCCGCCGGCGCGGTGGTCTCGGTCGTGCCCGCGGTGGCTGGCGGGTAGGCCGTTCTTTCCCCGGCTTCGCCCAGCTCAGCGAAATTGTGCGCTCCAGCTTGCGCGCGAGTGCCCGGTTGCGCTGTACTGTTAGCACTCGACGTGTGTGAGTGCTAACGAGAGGACGGGGACCGGGGAAACCGGTCAGCCCAACGGAGGTAGCTAGAGACCGATGCCCAAGTTGATTGCTTTTGACGAACAAGCCCGCCGGGCCCTCGAGAAGGGGATGAACCAGCTCGCCGACGCCGTGCGGGTCACTCTCGGCCCCAAGGGCCGCAACGTGGTGCTGGAGAAGAAATGGGGCGCGCCCACTATCACCAACGACGGCGTGTCCATCGCCAAGGAGATCGAGCTCGAAGACCCCTACGAGAAAGTGGGGGCGGAGCTCGTGAAAGAAGTGGCCAAGAAGACCGACGACGTCGCCGGTGACGGCACCACGACGGCGACGGTCCTCGCCTGGGCCATGGTGCGCGAGGGCCTGCGCAACGTGGCCGCCGGTGCCAACCCGATGTCGTTGCGCCGGGGCATCGACGCCGCCGTCGAGACTGCCGTCGGCCACCTGAAGGAGCTGGCCCGGGAGACGGAGACCAAGGGCCAGATAGCCCAGGTGGCCGGGATCTCCGCCGCTGACCCCGAGATCGGCGAGCTCATCTCCGAGGCGATCGACAAGGTCGGCAAGGACGGTGTGGTGACCGTCGAAGAGTCCCAGACTTTCGGCATGGACCTCGAGCTCGTCGAGGGCATGCGCTTCGACAAGGGTTACGTGTCTGCTCACTTCGTGACCGACCCCGAACGCATGGAGGCGGTGCTCGAGGATCCTTACATCTTGTTGTTCGGGGCCAAGATCTCGGCCGTGCGCGACCTGCTCCCGTTGCTCGAAAAGGTCATGCAGGCGAGCCGGCCGCTCGTCATAATCGCCGAGGACGTCGAAGGCGAGGCGTTGGCGACCCTGATCGTCAACAAGATCCGGGGCACTTTCAAGAGCGTGGCCGTGAAGGCACCCGGTTTCGGTGAGCGACGCAAGGCGATGCTCCAAGACATGGCCATCCTGGCCGGTGGTCAGGTTATCTCCGAAGAGGTCGGCCTCAAGCTGGAAAATGCTACTTTGGACCTGCTCGGCCGCGCCCGCAAAGTGGTCGTCACCAAGGACGAGACCACGCTCGTCGAGGGCGGGGGCACCGAAGCCGACATCAAGGGCCGCATCAACCAGATCAAGACCGAGATCGAGAACACCGATTCGGACTACGACCGGGAAAAGCTCCAGGAGCGTCTCGCCAAGCTGGCCGGAGGCGTCGCCGTGATCAAGGTTGGCGCGGCCACCGAG
>JBOGGK010000292.1:0-4880 GCA_050744045.1 Acidimicrobiales bacterium
GCGTCGGCCTTTCCGTGCTCGGGCCGAGGTTGCTCGGCGACGCCACCAACGTTATCTTCTCGGGGTACATCTCCAAAAAGATCCCGCCGGGCACCACCAAGGCCCAAGTGGTCGCGCAGCTCCACCACCGGGGCCAGGGCACCCTGGCGGACATGTTCAACGCCATGCACCTCGTGCCTGGTCACGGCATCGACTTCGGCCACGTCGGCCACCTGTTGTTGACGGTGCTGGCTATCTACCTCGCCTCCGCCCTGGCCTCCCTGCTGCGGGGGCGGATGACGGCGGTCGTTGTCCAACGCTCGGTGTTCGGCTTGCGCGAAAAGGTGCAAGCCAAGCTCGCGCGTCTACCGCTCAGCTACTTCGACGGCCGGCCCCGAGGCGAGATCCTGAGCCGGGTGACCAACGACATCGACAACATCTCTCAGTCGCTCCAGCAAACCTTGAGCCAGGTCATAACTTCTTTATTGACTATAGCCGGGGTGCTCGCCATGATGTTCCTGATCTCCCCGCTACTGGCATTGATCGCTCTGGTGACGGTACCCGCGTCGGCGGCGCTGGCGCGCCAGATCGCCAAGCGCTCCCAACCCAACTTCGTGAAGCAATGGGCCACTACGGGAAAGCTCAACGGCCACATCGAGGAGATGTACACCGGGCACTCACTGGTGAAAGTGTTCGGGCGGCGCCGAGAGGCCGAGGAAACCTTCGCCGCGCACAACGAGGCGCTGTTCTCCTCGAGCTTCCGGGCCCAGTTCGTCTCCGGGATGATCCAACCGGCCATGACCTTTATAGGGAACCTGAACTACGTGCTGGTGGCGGTGATCGGCGGCCTGTGGGTCGCTACGGGGCAGCTCTCCCTCGGCGATGTGCAGGCGTTCATCCAGTACTCGCGCCAGTTCACCCAGCCCATCTCTCAAGTAGCGAGCATGGCCAACCTGCTCCAGTCGGGGGTGGCCTCGGCCGAGCGCGTCTTCGCCCTGCTCGACGCGGAGGAGCTGGCCCCTGATCCCGAGAGCCCGGCCGGCGCCGGCCTCGCCCGAGGCCGCGTCTCGTTCGAGCATGTGTCGTTCCAGTACAAGCCCGATGTACCTCTGATCGAGGACCTGTCGTTCTCGGTCGAACCGGGCCAGACGGTCGCCATCGTCGGCCCCACCGGAGCGGGCAAGACGACGCTCGTGAACCTATTGATGCGGTTTTACGAGGTGAGCGGCGGAAAGATATCCCTCGACGGCGTGGACACCGCCTCCCTCAGCCGTGAGGGTCTGCGCTCGTGCACCGGCATGGTGCTCCAGGACACCTGGCTGTTCGGCGGCACGATCGCCGACAACATCGCTTACGGCGCCCCCAACGCCACCCGCGAGCGGGTGGAGGCGGCGGGTCGCGCCGCTCATGTGGACCACTTCGCCCGCACCCTGCCCCACGGCTACGACACGATGATCGACGACGAAGGCACTTCGGTGAGCGCCGGCGAGCGCCAGCTCATCACCATCGCCCGAGCTTTCCTCGCCGAGCCCGCCATCTTGGTCCTGGACGAGGCGACGAGCTCAGTCGATACCCGCACCGAGGTGCTGATCCAGCGAGCCATGAACGCGCTGCGTAGCGGCCGCACGAGCTTCGTGATCGCCCACCGGCTGTCTACGGTGCGTGACGCCGACCTCATCCTGGTGATGGAGGAGGGGAAGATCGTCGAGCGCGGTACGCACCGCGAGCTACTGGCAGCCGAGGGTGCCTACGCCCGGCTCTATCAAGCCCAGTTCGCACGGGCGCTTTCCGAGGTCGGCTGAGGTCAGCTGAGGACAGCCGTGGAGAGCTGGCGGCAGCTGCGAGGCGGCGGGCCCCCCCCGGGCGGTAGCCTCGCGGGGTGCCAGCGAGAAGGTGGCGGCACCGGGGGGCCATGAGCAGACTGTTGTTGCCCGCCCCCCTCATGGTCGGGCTGGCCGCCCTGCCTGCTGGCGCCGCTATCGCTGCCACCGCTACTGCTGGCGCCGCCCCGGCAGGCGCCGCCCCGGCAGGCGCCGCTCGTGTTGGCGCCATCGCCTCTGGCAGCCCTAACCGCTCCCGACCGCCAGCCATATCCCTTCGGGTGTCCGACCTGTACAAGGTCGGCGTCTATTCGGGGAGTTGGGTCCCGATCGCGGTCACCGTCACCGACCGCGGCCCCGCCACCGTCCAGGGCAAGGTGGTAGTCCGCTCCCCCATCTCGCCCCTGAGCCAGCTCAACCCGGAGAATTGTTTCGTCAACAACCTGAACACCATCTGCTCGTTCACCGGTACCTTCTCTTACGCCTCCGCCCAGGGGTTCGCTTCGACGGCCAAGCCGGTCGGCGGCGTTGACTACGAACTGCCGCTCGACATCACCCCGGGCACCACCAAGCGAATGGTGCTGTACGTGCTGGGCGAGCCGCAGCACAGCCACATCACAGCGGAGCTTTTGGGCCCGTCGGGGAAGGCGCTCGCCCGGGCAGGGGCGCGGCTGGCTGTCGGTAACAGCATCGTGTCCTCGGTCATGCTGCTCGTCACCGACGTCCCCCAGCTCGCCTCTTGGGCGCTGCCGAGCCCGGACGGGACGCCTCCCCAAGTGGAAACGCTCGCTCCCGCCGACCTCCCCGACTAGGTAGCCCCCCTCGGGGCATTCTCAGCCGTTGTGGTCGACCAGGCCAACACGAGCGGGCTGGACGCCGCTCAGGCACAGGCGCTCGAAGGTTACGTGGAAGCTGGTGGCACCCTGGTCGTGGCGGCAGGCCTTGACTGGCAGGCGGTGACGGCGGGCCTACCAACCTCCCTCCTGCCCGTCAAAGTCACCGGGACCGGCTCGACCCGGCTCACCCACCTCGCCAGCCTCCTCGGCGCCTCCCCCCTTGGGGTCCCTGTGGACTTCGACCGCGTGCGCTTGGCGGACGGTGGCGTAGTCCTGGTGACCGAGGGCCGCGCGCCGTTGGTGGTGGAGTTGAGCCGGGGCAACGGCAGGGTCCTGTTCTGTGCTGTCGACCCGGCCGCCGCGCCCTTGAGCACCTGGGCGGGTGACCAGGTGCTGTTGAGCCGGCTGGTTGCGCCCGCCTACCAGGGCAGCTACTACGGCCAAGCCGGCCCGGCCGTTTCCGGACCGGCGCCCACCGTGTCGCGTGCCCCGCCAGTGTCGGCCACCAGCGCCCTCGGGCCCGGGCGCACCGCGCTCTTGAGCCCAACGGTCGACGCCAGCGCGCTCGCCACCTACCTCCAGGAGCTACTGGCTGAGGACCCTGGCGCGGGGCACTTCCCAGGCCTGTTGTTGCTCTGCTACTTCGGGGTCGCCGGCCCCGTCTGCTACCTGGCCGTACGCCGCCTGCGGAGGCGAAAGCATGCCCGGGTGATGGCCCCTTGCCTAGCCGCCGCCGGCGGCCTGCTGGCCTATCTGGTCGGGGTGGCCGGGGACCAAAGCGCCACGTACCGCGAGGTCCAGGTGGCTCTGCTGGCCCCGGGCACCCACATCGCCGAAGTCACCTCGGTAGGTGCGGCCTATTTGCCGGCTGGCGGTTCAGGACGGGCTGTGTTGCGCCCGCCGGGCCTAGTGACAGGCCTCGGAGCAGGAAAGGACGCCCAGCTCACGGTGAACCGGGCCGGGGGTGCGGTGACGCTGGCCATGAGCGGCCCGGGAAGGTCGGTGAGCGGTTGGGCCGCCAGCAGCGACGCCAGGATCAAAGGGACCGTCACTGCTCGCGTCCAGGAGTCCGCGGCTTCGCTGAACGGGACCGTCGTGAATCACTTGGGCGTCGAGTTGACCGACGCCTACGTGGTTTCCGGCTGGGGAGGGGTTGCGAGCATCGGGACGGTGCCACCCGGCGCATCAGGGCGCTTCGACTTGCCTGCCTCTTCGACCGAGGAAGCGTTCGCGGTCGGGTTCCCGGCCACCTTGAGCAGCCCTCTCCTGTCCATGACCGAGCCCAAGGGGTCATCAGCGGCGCGACGCCAGGCCGCCGTGGAGGGGCTGTACGACTTGGCCTCGGCCTACTCGGGCACCAACGGCCCCGGCCCGATCCTTGTCGCGTTCGCGCACGGACAGCTCTTGCGCCCTGATACCGAGGCGCCGGCAGGAATCGAACGGGCCACCGCCGTCGTCGTGCCGCTCACCCCGAGCGCCGCGGCAGGCAGGAGCATCGCCGGCCTGGCCCCTGAGCTGGTAGGAGCGCGGCGACCGGTGGCCGGGATCTCGGCCGGGGGAGTAGCGGGCTCGCTGGTACTGGTGGACGGTGGTTACTTCGACTACCAGTTCGTCTTGCCCGGGACCGCCTGGAAGGACTTGACGCTCGACCTCGGGTCGCTGTCGGGTGCCGCGCCCGGCCCCACTTCGGCGGGCGAACCTGGGCTGGGGCTGGTCGGAAAAGGGCCTTCGGGCCCGGCGGCTTCACCCGCCGCATTGGCTGACTTCTCGCTAAGCACCTTCAACTATGGCACCGCGAGGTGGGATCTGCTGCAGGTTACCTATTCGTCGGGCCACCTGGTGGCTAAAGTGCCCCGTCCGGCGGCCCACATCGGCCCCGGGGGGGCAGTCGAAGTCCGCCTCACGGCGCGCAGGGGCGGGTTGGGGGTCTTCGGGGCGGTGCCGGCGTTGGCCGCCGCCCCGGCTGGCGCCGGCGTCGCCGGTGCCCATCTCGCCGGTGCCCATCTCGCCGGCCCCACCGGCGCGGTCGCGTACCGGGCACCTGGCAGCCCCGGCGCCCCCAACCAGCAGGCGACCAGGAGTACTGGCTCTGCGGGTGCGGCGAAGCGCAAGCTGCGGGGCACCGAACCGGACTGGCGTGCTCCGGTTCAGCCGGCGAATAGAAGGCTTGCGAGCCGCCATTGACCCTTTGGTCTCCCGGAGGCGAGGCTCCCCGCCCGCGCCAGGCCTCCCGGCGCGCGGAAGC